>DBQB01000017.1 GCA_002305685.1 Ruminococcaceae bacterium UBA1405 | reverse complement strand
TCTACCTAGAAGGGAGCATATCATCCTTGCGGCAGCCTTTGTCTTTCGGGTATAATAAAGGCAGTATGGATGGTCGGAGCGGATGGTTTCGGCCAAAGTTTTTGGTTTTACGGAGGAATGGGTATGGCGGATGAAATTTTTTCCCGTGCCAGAATGGTTTTGGGGGATGAGGCCATGGAGCGTCTGAGCCGGTCCACGGTGGCGGTGTTTGGCATTGGCGGCGTAGGCTCCTACGTTGCTGAGGCGTTGGCGCGGGGCGGCGTAGGGCATCTGATTTTGTGTGATAACGATGTGGTTTCTCTGAGCAACATCAACCGGCAGCTGATTGCCCTGCATTCCACCGTGGGGCAGCCCAAGGTGGAGGTGATGGCCCGCCGGATTCGGGATATCAATCCTGCGGCCAAGGTGGAGACCTACCCGCTGTTTTACGGCGCCGAAACCTGTGGGGTATTTGATATGACAGGCTGGGATTACATTGCCGACGCCATCGATTCAGTTTCCTCCAAGCTTTTGCTCATCGAGCAGGCCAAAAAGAATGGGGTGCCCATCCTTTGCAGTATGGGTACCGGAAACAAGCTGGACCCTTCCCGGCTTCAGATCACCGATATCTCCCGCACGTCGGTTTGTCCGCTGGCGCGGGTGATGCGCCGGGAGTTAAAAAAGCGGGACATCTCCGGGGTACAGGTGCTTTTCTCCACCGAGGAACCGATTTCTCCCCAATGCCCTGCGCAGGACGCCGCCGGTTGTGCCCGCAGAGGTACCCCGGGAAGCGTCTCCTTTGTGCCGTCGGTGGCGGGACTGATGATTGCCGGGGAAATCATCCGCAAGCTGATTCCACTTCATAAACCTGGCGATGTGGAAAATTGACGGGAACAGACCGGCCAAATTTCCACCGATGGTTCCGCCAAATGTGAAAAACCCTCTGTTGCCGCATAGTTTGGTGCGGCAACAGAGGGTTTGCTTTTCTCATCCGAGGGGATTAGGTGCGGTAATAGGTATTATCCCAGATCACATTGAGTTGATTTTGCATGATTGCCATAGAGACAATGCTCAATCCTAAAATACTGAGAATCAAACAAAGGATACTATTGTCCGTTTCCGCGATGGCGGCGCGGCGGCACATATCCACCTGGTATTTGGCGTATTTGTAAAACCAGTAGAACAGGTAGATTCCGCAGGTAATGATGCTCAAAAGTACTTCCAGACCGGGATTGATGGAATCATCGCCCAAAAAGTCCTTGGTTTCCTTGGAAACGCAGTAGACCCAGTACAACGCGTAGATTCCGCAGGTGACGATGCTCAGCAGGATAACGATTCCGGGGGAACGTTTTTCAGGTGCCATGGGGGTTTCCTCCTGTCCATATGGTAAAATTTCATATACCCAATCTGCTCAAAGGTATGCCTTTATTATACTGTATTCCATATTGAGACACAATATTTTTCTGAGAGAAGTTTTTACAGCAGAGGAAGTTATCTTCTGAAGAAGGGGATTTTCACACTGCCATGGATGGAAAGGGAAATACTTTGGGAATGGTTTTCCAGCCGAAATCCCTGTCCGATTTCCACCTGTCTGGTTTGCGGGGAAGCGCTGTGTATCTCAGCATAACCGCCCCGGCTGTCCCAGTAGATATCGCACAGTAGATTCCCCGGAGCCATAAGACCGGTGATATGTCCCGATCCCCACCGGCTTGGCAAAGCGGGCAGCAGCAATAAAGTATCGTCCCGGGATTGCAGCAGCATCTCGTTGATGATACCGGGGATACCGATGTTGCCGTCGATCTGGAAGGGAGCAACCCGGCCATCTCCGCAAGCCACTGGCCCCATCCTCCGCCAATCGTTGTGTACGGTAAAGAGATTGTTCATCAGACAGGTGCGGGTGATGGTATCCAGCAGTGAGAGGGCAAAGTCTCCTCGTCCCATCCGGGCGGCAATCCCCGCCATATATACCATCGACCAGCTGGACTGGTCCGAAATGCCATAAGCTAGGCGCAGATCCTCCGCTTTCTCAAAAGCGGGGTATAGCGGATCATCTTTGGTAATCTCATGGCCGGGGAAGACCGGATAAAGATGACTGTGATGCCGGTGATGATAGTTATCTTGATAAAACGGATCGGTCCATTCCTTGACGGCACCGTCGGCATTGACCATATAGGGCCGAATTTTGGTGAGCATCTGCCGCCATTTTTCTTGCTTTTCCGGATACATACCGGTAATGCGGCAGCCTTCCAGCAGATTGTGGAGCAACTCCTTCATCAGCGCAAGCTCCATGGTGGCGTTTTTGGTGGTTTCGATGTCTTTTCGGCGGGGAGAGACGGCAGCAATATTGCCCGGGGTATTTTCCGGGGAAACCGAAGGATACAGGTCATAGTAACCGTCGGCATTTTCCACCGCAAAGTCCTCATAGAACAGAGCCGCTTCATATAGGAAAGGCAGCGCGTGGTTTCGCAGGTAGTCTTTGTCCCCGGTAAAACGGTAGTAATCCCAGAAATGTTGGGAGATCCAGGCTGCACCGCCGGTCCAGTTGAGGATATGGGGTCCCATACATTTATATAGACCGGATTCGGGAGTATTCACTGAGTTGATCAGGATACCCCGGCAACCGAAAATTTTTCGGGCGTTCTCCTGAAAATCCGGTACCATTGCCTCGGTATAATCCAGCGCCAGGCGCAGGAAGGAGGGAAGGTTTCCGGAAAGGGCTTGCCAGTAGATCATCTCAAAGTTGACATTGTACATATAAAATGCCCAGAAGCATTTCCAGGTACCGTTAAACAGTCCGATCAGATGGCAGGGAAGGGTACCTTCATCGGAGGTGGAGCAGAGGAACAGATACCGTCCGTAGGCGTACAGCTTTTCCATCAGCTCGTTGGAAGCGGACTCCTCAAAAGCTTCCAGCAGCAGTTCTTCGTTGGAGGTATGTCCCTGGGAAATGGAGAAGTCCACCCGATGAAACAAAGCTCCATGGATCGCCGTGTGGGCGGCAAGTTGCGCGTCGTAATCAAAATGCTGCGCCAGTTCCTTTTCCGCTTTTGCAAAAGCCTGCTGCCGCGGCTCTCCCACAAACAGGCGGGTGACCGCCAGAATTTCGGTGGCGCCGGTAACCTGGATGCCGTCGGGAAGGGTCAGCATCTTGCCGTCGGTAAAGATCCGGCAGACTCCGCCAAAATCGCCGGGGCGATAGGCTGAGACATTTTCCGCCGCAAAATAGAGGAAATCCTCTTTTGCTGTCTGAAGGATATGGGGGATCTCCCTTCCCTGGGGCATCGTTTCCGGGTCATGCAGGCAAAGAGACAGCTGGACGTCAATTTCCCCATCCTTGGCGGTCAGACGGGTGAACACCAGATGGCTTTCCCGGGAAGCAAACACACAGCGGCGGAAGGAAGCTGTTCCATCCTGCCAGCGAACCGAAACCTCCGCCTTTTCCATATCGATCTCCCGGCGGTAATGGGCAAAATTCCCGACCTTTAAGTTTTTGATGGTCAGATCACATACCGAACAGGGAGCGGTGATCTTTCCCTGGTATCCGGCACTTTCCAGCGCCTTGCGGATTACCAGGTCTGCGTCAGGGGAGTTGTGCGCATCCAGTAGGGAGCGAATCTCGGAGAGATGGCCGCTGACATCGGGAAGAGGCTGGGTATTTCCACCTGTCCATAGAAAAGCATGATTGAGGGTGATGATCTCTTTGAGCAGACCGCCGTAAACCAGTCCGCCCACCAGTCCGCTGCCAAAGGGAGCTCCTTCCCGCCACATATCTGAGTGCCAGGAAGTGGGATAGCGCATGGTCAATATCGTTTGCATTGAAAAACACCACACTTTCTTTTTTTGATCGCTTGGAGGATGCCAGAGAGCTGCCCGTTATGGGGTGGTATGCCGCCGGATAAAATCGCACAGCGCCTGAACACCGGCGTCAGGGGTGGTATTGTTGGAGATCACAGCATCGGCACAGCTGCGGTACAGAGCGTCCCGGGTATGGTACAGCTGCTGTAACGACTGGCGGGAGTTGGACATTACCAGAGGACGGTTGGTATCCCCGGCAATCCTTTCATAGCAGATGGAGAAATCTACATCAATATAAAGGATATATGCGTTTTCCCGCACCACCTGTACATTGCGGGGATAGGTCAGCGCCCCGCCGCCGGAAGCAATGAGGATAGGGCCTCGCTTGGAAAGCTCTGCCATCGCCTCATGTTCCAGCTGGCGGAAATGCCCTTCCCCGAAGCGTGCAAAGATTTCCGGGATGGTGATGCCGGCCTGCTGCTGGATATATTCGTCTGCATCCAGATACTCCATCTGCAGCTGGCTCGCGGCCTGCCTCCCCAGGGTGGTTTTTCCGCAGCCCATGAAGCCGCAGAGCACAAAAGCGTTTTTCATAGTGTATCCGTCCTTCCGTCAGGGTTCTGCCGGGCTGGGACGCCAAACTTTTCGTCTACGATCCGGGTCATCTCCTGTATGATGCCGCCGATCTGCTCGGGGGTGTAATGGACGTGGTCCCAGATCTCATGAGCCACCACCGCCTGCCATACCAGCATGGACATTCCTCCCACCGCTTTGCAGCCTGCCGCCTGGGCGTCCAGGAGAAACTGGGTTTCGGTGGGATTGTATACCGCGTCAAAGACGCACCGCACCTGCCGTAAGAAGGAGGCGGGAACCGGGGAAACGCCGGGATGGGGGTACATTCCCACAGGGGTGGCGTTGACCAGAAGCTCAAAGTTGGTATCAGGCAGCCGGTCCAGGGTGGTGATGGTCACCTGCGCGCCGGGAACGGCGGAAAGGATATCCTCCCGCAGCTTTTCGGTCTGCGGCTTGACGGTGCGCACCGCCAATGTTACAGCGGCCCCGTGCAGGGCGGACTCAATGGCAAACATCCGGCCCGCTCCTCCCGCGCCCACTACCATCACCGGGCGGGAGAGATCTGCGCCCAACGTCTCCACCGAGCGAAGAAATCCGTCCACATCGGTATTGTATCCCACGCTTTTGCCGGCGCCGTCGTCGCACAGCACCGTGTTGACCGAACCGTACCGCTGGGCAGTGGGGCTCAGGAGATCCAGATAGGGGATGATGTTGAGTTTGTGGGGGATGGTGATGTTAAAGCCGGTACAGGCAAAAAGTTCTGGAATACGACTTTCCAGCTGTTCCAGCGGCAGTTCAAAGAGGTTATAACTTCCGGATTTTCCGGAAAGAGCAAAGAGACGCTGATGGATGGGCGGAGACATGGTGTGTCCCAGCGGAAACCCCAGCAACGCGAAGGAACGTTGACGTTGATCGCACATAAAAATCCCCTCCTTTCGGCTATGAAATGAATTTTTGAAAAGATGTTACAGCTTTTGCAGCATGGCCGCTGCCTTTTCCAGTGTCTTGAGATCCTCCACGTTCTGGCAAGGCATCCCTTTGAGGGTCTTTTTCACCAGACCGCTGAGCACCTTGTTGGGGCCTACCTCCAGGAAACCGTCCGCTCCGTCGGCGGCCATGGTCTGAAGCTCCCGGACAAACTGTACTGGCGAGGTGAGATGGGCGGCAAGATAATCAGGGGTGATGCTCTCGCATCTCTTGCCGTCCAGGTTGGAATAGAAGGGGATGGCGGGGGTGTGGAAAGCAACCGACGCCACAGTTTCCCGGAACTGCTGGGCCGCACCGCTCATCAGCTTAGAATGGAAGGCGCAGCTCACCGCCAGTTTCACCGCTCTGGCTCCCTGCTGGGAGAGCAGCTCTGCCGCCGCGCCCGCAGCGGCGGATTCTCCGGCGATGACGGTCTGAACCAGGGAATTGTAGTTGACGGGGGTGACGTAACCCTCCACCGCGTCGCAGGCTTTACGGATGGTCTCATTGTCGCTGCCGATGATGGCGTACATAGCCCCATCGCTCTCCTCGGAGGCCTGCTGCATGGCTTTCGCACGGGCTTTGATGACCTGGAAGCCGTCCTCCCGGGAGAAAACGCCCGCTGCCGTCATTGCGGCATATTCGCCCAGGGAATGACCGGCAACACACCAGGGGGTGCAAAGCTCGCTGGAAACCACCGTAAAGGCTGCCAGAGAATGGGTAAAGATCACCGGCTGGGAGACAACCGTCTGGGCAAGGGTTGCCTCATCCCCTTCAAAGGAGGTGGCGGCGACGTCGAAACCGAACACATCCGACGCCTGCTCATAAATCTGGCGCACCTGAGGGAACTGCTGATACAGCTCTTTGCCCATGCCGGGATACTGGGAACCTTGTCCACTAAAGAGAAATGCAAGATTGGCCATAATAATCTTCCTTTCCGGGAAACAGGGAAGGCAGTTTGCCTTCCCGCTCCTTGTGTGAGATGCTTTTTTCACACAAACCCTCTGCGAGGCTTTTGAAATTTGGTAAAAATAGGGATCTGCAGCAGCATCCGACAAAAACATATTGACAAAAGCCGCTTCAAACCATAAAATTGTAATGTTGGAAAATAACGACTGTTACATTTCCGCTGTTCAGTAGTATAGCAGAAAATGGGAGATATTGCAATTGTTCCTGATAAAACTTCATGCGCCATTCGATCACCACAGACACGGGCGAAAGCTGCGGCGCATGAAGTTTTGCGTATCTTTTGCGTTTCGCAAAGGGTGAGAAACGGCGTGTTTTGCTTTGCCGATGGCAAAGCCCATCTTTTTTGCAGTTTTGCAGTATCCCGCTGAACCATACGTTTTGATAGGATTCTTATCCAAAGGGAGGTTTTATTTTGAGAGGAATTACCATTGTATCCACCGGCAGCTATCTTCCGGAGGATTGTATTCCCAATGAAGCGTTTGTCAAATATGTGGATACCTCTGACGAGTGGATCCGCACCCGCACCGGAATCCAGAGCCGCCATATCGCCAACGGGGAACCCACCTGGTATATGGGAGCCCAGGCCGGCAAAAAGGCGCTGGAGAGCGGCGGCGTTGCTGTGGAGGATGTGGATCTGATTTTGGTATCCTGCTGCACGCCGGATTATATGACCCCGTCCATGGCCTGTATGATTCAGCGGGAGCTGGGCGCGGTCAACGCCATGTGCATCGATCTGAATTCCGCCTGCTCCGGTTTTGTTCATGGACTGGATACCGCCCGCCGGTATCTTGCCGCTGACGAGGATGTGAAAACAGTGCTGCTGGTATCCACCGAGCGGCTTTCCCAGATGGTGGATTTCACCGACCGCAGTGTGTGCGTACTTTTGGGAGACGGCGCCGGCGCCTGCGTGGTGCGCCGGAAAGAGGATGCGCTGTATGCCTTTACCGGCGGAGCCGATGGTGCTTCCGGCGGCGCCCTCAACGTAAAGTATCCCCGCCATGAGAGCCCCTTTGGGGACCCGGAGAAGCGAAAAGCGTATTTTGAGTTCCCGGAAGTACGGGAAAAATTCCTGTATATGGATGGACGTGAGGTGTACCGCTTTTCCACCCGCGTATTCCCCGAGATGGTAAAGACCTGTTGCGAGAAGCTGGGAATTTCGGTGGAACAGCTGGATCATGTGGTGCCTCATCAGGCCAACTACCGCATTGTGGACACCGGACTGAAAAATCTGCCGGGACTGGATCGGGAAAAGGTATTCCTGAATCTGGAGAAATACGGCAATACCGGAAGCGCTTCCATCGCCATCGCGCTGGACGAGATGAACGGGAAGGGAATGCTCAGGCGGGGAGACAAGGTGGCCGTGATGGGATTTGGCGGCGGACTCACCTACGCCGGCATTGTGTTTGAGTGGTAAGTACACAGAATAGATAGATACAAAAAGGAAAGGGTGTTTTCATTGAGTAAAACAGCACTGATTACAGGAGCTTCCCAGGGCATCGGGGCGGCCATTGCGGTACGTCTGGCCAAAGCGGGGATGAATATTGCCATCAACTGTTACAACCAGCAGCTGGCCGATACCGACGGCGTGCAGGTGGCCGCCCAGTGCGAAGCGTTTGGGGTCAAGGCCAAATGCTACGTGGCGGACGTCTCCAAATTTGATCTGTGCCAGCAGATGGTCAAAGCGGTGGTGGAGGATTTCGGATCGCTGGATGTGCTGGTCAACAACGCCGGCATCACCAAAGACGGTCTGCTGCCCAGAATGAGCGAGGATCAGTTCGATGCGGTGATCAATGTCAACCTGAAAAGCGTCTTTAATATGATGCGTCATGCCAGCGGCGTGATGATCCGCCAGAGAAGCGGACGGATTATCAATGTTAGCTCGGTGGTGGGACTTTATGGAAATCCCGGACAGGCCAACTATTCCGCTTCCAAAGCGGGTATCATCGGCATGACCAAGACTGCGGCCAAGGAGCTGGGAGCGCGCAACATCACCGTCAACGCGGTGGCTCCTGGATTTATCCATTCCAAGATGACCGACGTGCTTCCCGACAAGGTAAAAGAGACCATGCTGGGCGCTGTGGCGCTCAAGCGTTTCGGCGAGCCGGAGGATATTGCCAATGCGGTGGCGTTCCTCGCCTCCGACGATGCATCCTACATTTCCGGACAGGTTCTGGAGATCGACGGCTGTATTTCCATGTAAGTTTTTTGGGTAAGGAAAGGAGAACGTTTTCCCGTTGGGGGAGAACAGGAGCGTGAAGATGAGACGAGTGGTAATTACCGGTCTGGGCGCAGTCACCCCGGTGGGGCTTTCGACGGATTCCACCTGGGACGCCATAAAAGCAGGCCGTCATGGATTTGCAAAGATCAGTTCCTTTGACTCCACTGCTCTGGGCGTGGAGATTGCTGCGGAGCTGAAAGGATTTGACCCCCAGGATTTCGGCATCAACCGCAAGGAAGCCCGGCGGATGGACCGTTTCTGCCAGCTGGCCATGGCCGCGTCCCATATGGCCATGGAGGATGTGGGCACCCGGTTTGAGGATCTGGACCCGTTTCGGGTGGGCGTGATCATCGGAAGCGGAATCGGAGGATTTAACACCATCCACCAGGAGCATACCAAATATATGGAGAAAGGCCCCGGCAAGGTGTCGGTATTCTTTATCCCCATGATTATCTCCAACATGGCTGCTGGAATGGTGTCCATGGAGTATAAATTCAAGGGTGCCAACTTCTGCACCGTGACTGCCTGCGCTTCCGGCGCTCATGCCATCGGCGAGGCGTTCCGCGCCATCAAACACGGATATCTGGATGCGGCTGTCACCGGCGGCACCGAGGCATCGGTGGCGGAGTTTGCCATGGCCGGGTTCCAGAACATGGGAGCTTTGTCGGTAGGCAGCGATCCTGACCGCGCTTCCATCCCCTTTGATAAGGAACGTCACGGCTTTGTTCTGGGAGAAGGCGCGGGTATATTGGTGCTGGAGGAGTATGAGCACGCCGTCAGCCGCGGTGCTAAGATCTATGCCGAGCTGGTGGGTTATGGCGCCACCGGGGACGCTTACCATATCACCAGCCCTGATCCTGAAGGACTGGGCGCCGCAAAGGCCATGGAGTTTGCCATGCAGGAGGCCGGTATTGTTCCGGAACAGGTGGGATACATCAACGCCCACGGTACCAGTACCGCCCTCAACGACGAGTTTGAGACCCGGGCCATCAAGCTGGCGCTGGGCGAGCACGCCTACCATACGGCGGTCAGCTCCACCAAGTCGATGACCGGACACCTTTTGGGTGCGGCTGGAGCGGTGGAAGCCGGTCTCTGTGCCCTGACCCTGCGCGACGGCGTGATTCCGGCCACCATCGGTTATCAGGTACCCGATCCGCTGTGCGATCTGGATTACGTCACCGAGGGAGCGCGTCAAGTGCAGGTGGAGTATGTTCTGAGCAATTCTCTGGGCTTTGGCGGCCATAACGCCACTCTGTGCCTGAAGAAAGCGTAGACAAGCCCCAAAGGGAATACCAATGTGTAGCGGCGGTGTGCAGCGGAGCGTTTTGCTGCGCCGGCGGAAAGGAATCGAGATAGATATGAAGTTGGATTTAACCTTTGAACAGATCAAAGAACTGATGGAGGCGGTAGCCGCCAATCAGCTTGGAGGGCTGATCCTGGAGGAAGATAACTTCCGCCTGAAAATTGAAGGGCATAAAACGGAGAAGTCCACCATTTTGGCTGCTCCTCCCATAGCCGCCCCCGCCATGGCGCCTGTGGCGAGCGCTGCCGAGACCAAGGCGGAGCCTGCGAAGGCGGCGGAGCCGGTGGTAAAAGGAACGGTGGTGAAATCCCCCATCGTCGGAACCTTTTACAGCGCCCCTTCCCCGGATAAAGCGCCCTATGTCAGCGTTGGCAGCCAGGTAAAAACCGGCGATGTGCTGTTCATCATTGAATCGATGAAGCTGATGAACGAGGTGCAGAGCGAGTGTACCGGAACGGTGGAGGAGATACTGGTCTCCAACGGCCAGCCGGTGGAGTACGGTCAGCCTATTATGCGGATTGTTTGATATAGGATATAGGAGAATAAGGGTATGACACTGAATCTGGAACAAATTAAGGAAATTATCCCTCACCGTGATCCGTTTCTGCTGATCGATGAGGTGATTGAGCTGGAGCCCGGCGTGCGCGCCGTGGCGCTGAAACATCTGACCGGTGAGGAATACTGGTTCAAAGGCCACTTCCCCCAGGAACCGGTACAGCCCGGCGTGTTGATGGTGGAGATGCTGGCCCAGACCGGCGCTGTCTGCGCGCTGTGCCTGCCGGAGAACAAAGGCCGGATCGCCTATTTCGGCGGTCTGGATAAGGTAAAATTCCGCAACAAGGTAACGCCGGGATGCACCCTGCGCCTGGAAGTGGAGATCATCAAGAGCCGCGGCCCCATCGGTGTAGGCAAAGGCGTTGCCACCATCGTGGAAACCGGCAAAAAGGCGGTTACCGCAGAGCTGACATTTGCGCTGGGAGACAAGCCGGAATAAGGGAGGGCTTTTATTGTTCAGCAAAATTTTAATCGCCAACCGCGGTGAGATTGCCATCCGTATCATCCGCGCCTGCCGGGAACTGGGAATCCGCACGGTGGCGGTTTGTTCGGAGGCGGACCGCTCGGCGTTGCATGCGCAGATTGCCGATGAATGCGTCTGCATTGGTCCTGCCCCCACCAAGGACAGCTATCTGAATATGCGCGCCATCCTCTCCGCTTGCCGCATTACCGGAGCCCAGGCCATCCATCCCGGCTTTGGTTTTCTCTCGGAGAATGCAGCTTTTGCCCGGATGTGCCGCCGGTGTGGGATTGTGTTTATCGGTCCTTCCCCCGAGGCTATTGAGCGGATGGGAGACAAAGCCCAGGCCCGGGAGACGATGAAAGCGGCAGGCGTGCCGGTCATTCCCGGTTCCGACGGGGTGGTGGCAGATCTGGAGCAGGCTCGCCAGGAAGGGGAGCGCATTGGATATCCGGTGATGGTCAAGGCCAGCGCCGGCGGCGGCGGCAGAGGTATCCGCCTGGTTCGCTCCCCCGAGGAGTTGGAGGACGCCTTTTACAACGCCCGCCAGGAGGCTCTCTCCTTTTTTGGAGATGACCGGCTGTATATGGAAAAGTTTGTGGAGAACCCCCACCATGTGGAGGTTCAGATCCTGGCCGACCGGATGGGAAATATCGTTCATCTGGGAGAGCGGGACTGCTCCATCCAGCGCCGCAACCAGAAGGTGTTGGAGGAAGCGCCCTGTCCTTCGCCCCTGATGACCCCGCAGCTGCGGGAGAAGATGGGGGAGGCGGCCAAAAAGGCAGCCAGAGCGGCCGAATATGAGAATGCGGGAACCATCGAGTTTCTGCTGGATAAAAACGGGCAGTTTTATTTTATGGAGATGAATACCCGTATCCAGGTGGAACATCCCATCACCGAGATGATCACCGGGGTGGATATCGTCAAAGAGCAGCTGCGCATTGCCTGCGGAGAACCGCTGAGCTTTACCCAGGATCAGGTTCATATCAGCGGGCACGCCATCGAGTGCCGCATCAACGCGGAAAATCCCGCCAAGGATTTCCGTCCCTGTCCCGGGCGGATCAATGCTCTCTATGTGCCGGGAGGCCCTGGGGTGCGTATCGACAGCGCCATGTATGCTGGATATACCATTCCCCCTTATTACGACTCGATGATCGCCAAACTGATTGTCCATGCCCCTACCCGTCAGGAGGCCATCCATAAAATGCGCTGGGCATTGGCAGAATTTTTGGTGGAAGGTGTTGACACCAATATAGACTTTCAGCTAAACTTGTTGAAGGATAAAGAGTTTGAGAGCGCCGAGTATGACAACGGCTTTTTGTCCCGCAGGGATCTGAAAGCGCTGAGCCGTCAAAGCTGAGCGGTATTTTTGAATGATAGGAGGAGGGTGAAAGGCGTTGCTGGAAGATTTGTTTCAAAAGGTGAAGGCCCGCATGGGCAGTGAGGAACCCCAGCAGGGTTTTTCCAAAATGTCGGTCCCTTCCGATCTGCTTTTCAAATGTCCCCGCTGCCAGCAGGTGACGTTTATGGATACGTTTCGGGAAAATCAGATGGTCTGTCCCAACTGCCAGTATCACGGCAGAATGACGGTGGCGGAAAGACTCAAAATAACAGTTGACAATGGCACCTTTCATGAATATGATAGGGACATGAGAAGCAAAAACCCCATCGGGTTTGACGGATATGAGCGCAAACTGGAAGCTCTCTCCAAGAGCACCGGCCTCACCGAGGCGGTGGTGACCGGAGAGGCGGAGATTATGGGGGAAAAATGTGTCATCGGTATTATGGATTCCCATTTTATGATGGCGTCCATGGGCTCGGTGGTGGGGGAGAAGATCACCCGCGCCTTTGAGCGTGCCACGGCACAGCGGCTTCCCATCATCCTGTTTACAGCTTCCGGCGGAGCCAGAATGCAGGAGGGAATGGTTTCCCTGCTGCAGATGGCCAAAACTTCCGGTGCGGCGGCCAGACACAGTGACAGCGGACTGCTGTATATCACGGTGCTCACCGACCCCACCACCGGCGGAGTGACAGCCAGCTTTGCCTCCCTGGGAGACATTATCATTGCAGAACCCAAAGCGCTGATCGGGTTTGCCGGGCGCAGGGTGATCGAGGATACCATCCGGCAGCGGCTGCCGGATACCTTCCAGTCGGCGGAGTTTTTGGAGGAGCATGGTTTTGCCGATATGATTTGCGACCGCAGCCATATGCGGGAAACCCTTTCCACGCTGCTGCGGATGCATCGGGAAGATTCTGAAACGGAGGAGACGGTATGAGCAATCTGACTGCTTGGGAGCGGATTTCGCTGGTCCATCAGAAGGATCGTCCTACCGTCCGCGACTATATCCCGATGATCTTTGATTCCTTTATCGAGATGCACGGGGACCGAAGCTTTGGGGATGACCCGGCGATTGTGGGCGGCATCGCCTATTTCAAAGGCCGTCCGGTCACGGTGATTGGGCAGGTCAAGGGAAGAAATCTGGAGGAAAACAAGGCCAGCAATTTCGCCATGCCCCATCCGGAAGGTTATCGCAAGGCACTTCGGCTGATGAAACAGGCGGAAAAATTTCATCGTCCGGTGATCTGCTTTATCGATACCCCTGGCGCGTTCTGCGGCATCGGCGCCGAGGAACGGGGTCAGGGTGAAGCCATCGCCCGCAATCTCTTTGAACTGATGCGGCTGCAAACCAACGTCATCTCCATTGTGCTGGGAGAAGGCGGAAGCGGCGGCGCTTTGGCGCTGGGTGTTTGCGATGAGCTGGCGATGCTGGAAAACGCAGTGTACTCCATCATCTCACCCCGCGGGTTTGCCAGTATCCTTTGGAAGGATGCCTCCCGGGAACAGGAGGCGGCCAACCGCAGCCGGATTACGGCGGAAGACCTGATTGAGCTGGGCGTGGCGGAAAAGATGATCCCCGAAGCCCCAGGAGGAGCCCATCTGGGACCGGAGGAGACGGCGCAAAATATTTCGGCATATCTGGAAGACGCGCTGCAGCGGTTCCGGGACGTCCCGGTCGAGACCCTGCTGGAGGGGAGATATCATAAATTCCGCAAGATTGGCGAATTTTCCGAGGGCCCTGAAAGCGGGTTGTGAGGGAAGTGTTTCACTTAGATAGTTCTCGCATAGGATGCGATGCTATATAAAAAGAAGTATATGGTACCGATGTACCGTAGCGACCAGTTTATGGCGTGAGAATATTTTACAGGAGGAAATGATCATGGCTGCTAATGAAGTATTTGACAAGGTGAAAGAGATCCTCTGCGATCAGCTGGATGTGGAGGAGGACGCCGTTACTGCGGAAGCCAACATCGTTGACGATCTGGGTGCGGATTCTCTGGACTTTGTGGATCTGGTAATGAGCCTGGAAGACGAGTTCAACGTTGAGATCCCCGATGAGGATGTGGAAGGGATCAAAACGGTAGGCGATATCGTGAAGTATCTGGAAAGCAATATGTAATTGCGATTTCGCATAAATAAAACAGGCGGACTGTTATCAGCCGCCTGTTTTTTGTTTGCAGGAAAGGAAGGGAATGGATTGGCTACCGTATGGATTACAGGGGCCTCCCGTGGGATTGGACGGGCCTGCGCCCTGCTGTTTGGGCAGAAAGGATGGAATGTGGCGGTCAATTATCGGACCAGCGAATCCGCTGCGCTGTCACTGTGCCGGGAGCTGGAAGGGATGGGGGTGAAAGCGCTGGCGCTGCAGGGGGATGTATCGGATGCTGTCCAGGTGCGCCGGATGGCTTCCCGCGCCGAATATGCTTTTGGTGGCATCGATGTGCTGGTGAACAACGCAGGAATCGCCCAGCAAAAGCTTTTTACCCAGCTGACCGAAAGCGACTGGGACCGGATGTTTGATGTAAATGTCAAAGGAATGTTTCACTGCTGCCAGGCGGTGGCGCCGATGATGATTGCCGCAGGAAAGGGCAGCATTGTCAACCTCTCCTCCATGTGGGGACAGGTGGGTGGCGCCTGCGAGGTACACTATTCGGCAGCCAAAGCCGCCGTGATCGGCTTTACCCGGGCGCTGGCAAAAGAGCTGGGGCTTTCCGGTATCCGGGTCAACTGCGTGGCGCCGGGGGTGATTGATACCGAGATGAACGCGGCGCTGGGGCCTGAGACCATGGAGTCGCTGCGGGAGCAGACCCCGCTGGGATGCATCGGAACCCCGGAACAGGTGGCCCAAGCGGTTTTGTTTTTGGCAGGGGAGGACAGCAGCTTTATCACCGGGCAGGTGTTAAGCCCCAACGGCGGGTTTGTGATCGGTTAAAGCTTTCGGCATACCGTCTTTCGTCTTTTGTCATGTCAGCACTGGAACGCGGCGTGGCGAAAACAGCTTTTGAGCCGTTCCCGGGCGTCCTCCTTGGATTCGCCCAAAGCAAAGGACAGCTCTCCCACCAGGCATCCCTCCGCTGTGCGCCACAGCAGCTCTTCGGTGGCGCTTCTCTTGTGGTTGCCACCCTGTAAATTGACTCGGGAGGGATAGAGGGTCTTCAGCACCCGGCACCACTCCTCACAGAGATGGGTTTTCATCGACTGTTCCAGCGCCTGCTGGGTTTCCTTGCGGTTTGCGCGCTGGATGGTGTCCAGCTGGGGGATCTTCTCCAAAAGCTGCATGGCGTTTTCCGGTGAGATGATCTTTCGGATGCGGGAGCCTACCGCCTTCTCCACCGGAAGATAGATGGTGTTTTCCGGCCGCTCCAAAGGTTTGATGGTGTAATAGGTTTGGTTGGGGTCCAGTTCCGGATGTTTTCCGATCGAAGTGATCTGACAAACGCCCAGTTCCCCATAGTTGACATAGTCCATCGGTTGATACATAGTTTCCTCCAATCTCCAGAAAGTGAATCATCTTACCGGGGGATTCGTTGCGCGATCTCCCCAAAAAGCTTCATTGAATATTGTAGATTACAATGAACCATATACATTAAGTATATACTTAATTTTATTGTTTGTCAACAATGCTAAATTATCCTGTTTGTACATCATCTTTTGCGGAAAAACTTGACAATGTAGTGGGGAAATGGCGGATTTCCTTGCATTTATCCCCGCAATTTGATAAACTAAATGCGGGTATGCTTTCGTTTTCGCCCCAAAGCGGCGTCGGCGTCAAAGATAGATTATCAGAAAGGCGGAGTGTGCGATGGCACAGAAAAAAATGGTAACTGCCATAACTTCGATGAACGAAGATTTTGCGCAGTGGTATACCGATATTGTAAAAAAAGCGGAGCTGGTGGATTATTCGTCAGTACGTGGATGTATGATCCTGCGGCCTTATGGATATGCCATCTGGGAAAACATCCAGAAAATCCTGGACCAGCGTTTTAAGGAGACCGGCCACGAGAATGTGGGAATGCCTCTGTTTATCCCGGAAAGCCTGCTGCAAAAAGAGAAGGATCATGTGGAAGGGTTTGCCCCGGAGGTGGCTTGGGTCACCATGGGCGGCAATGAGAAGCTGACCGACCGGCTCTGTGTGCGTCCCACTTCGGAGACGCTGTTCTGCGAGCACTATGCCCACATCATCCACTCCTACCGGGATCTGCCCAAGCTGTACAACCAGTGGTGCTCGGTGGTGCGTTGGGAAAAGACCACCCGTCCCTTCCTGCGGACGATGGAGTTCTGGTGGCAGGAAGGCCACACCATGCATGAAACCGCTCAGGAAGCCATCGAGGAGACCGAGCGGATGCTGAACATTTATGCTGACGTCTGCGAAAACCAGCTGGCCATCCCGGTCATCAAGGGCAAAAAGACCGATAAAGAAAAGTTCGCCGGCGCCGAGGCGACCTACACCATCGAGGCGATGATGCACGATGGAAAGGCGCTGCAAAGCGGCACCAGCCATTATTTCGGGGACGGTTTTGCCAAGGCCTTTGATATTGCCTTTACCGGGCGGGATAACACCCTCCAGCATCCTTTCCAGACCTCCTGGGGAATGTCCACCCGTATCATCGGCGCCATCATCATGACCCACGGAGACGACAACGGTTTGGTACTGCCCCCTGCCATCGCCCCCATCCAGGTGGTGATTGTGCCGGTGGCCCAGCATACCGAAGGGGTACTGGACAAAGCTTACGAGCTGAAGGAGCGGCTGCAAAAGCTGGTTCGGGTTAAGGTGGACGACACCGATAACTCTCCCGGCTGGAAGTTTGCCGAGTATGAGATGAAGGGCGTGCCGCTGCGTCTGGAGATTGGGCCCAAGGATATTGAGAAGGGCCAGTGCGTGATTGTGCGCCGGGATAACCGGGAAAAATATTTTGTGCCTCTGGACCAGCTGGAGCAGAAGCTGCCGGAGCTGATGCAGGCGGTACACGACGGTCTCTATGCCAAGGCGTTGCAAAACCGCATCGAGAAAACCACCGCCGCCACCAACATGGAGGAGATGAAGGCCGCCACCGACGGCAAGAACGGTTTTGTCAAAGCCATGTGGTGCGGGGATCTGGCGTGTGAGGAGAAGCTCAAGGAAGAGTGCGGCATCTCCTCCCGGTGTATGCCTTTTGAGCAGGAGCATCTCTCGGATACCTGTGTGTGCTGCGGCAAAAAAGCCAAGGCGATGGTCATTTGGGGAAAAGCCTATTGATTTTTAGCTGTGGACGAAAACGTACCACACGCTGCTGAATATAAAAATGGCGCCTTTGGGGTCCTTTCGGGGTTTCCAAAGGCGTTGTTTGTTTTGACTTTACTGTATTTTCTTGACATTTCCCTCACCGGCACAATACAATAAAACAGAAATGCAGGGCAGGAGGAACTGGATTTGAAACAGAACAAAAATAGCTGGCTGCGGATTTTTGCGATATGTCTGGTAGGCGGATTGCTGCTTGTAGTATTGTCGCTGCAATTGCAGGAATCTTCGGAAACCAGCTCGCAGGAGATGTCCTCCTCTTCCCAGATCATCGAGCCGGAATTTATAACTTTTTATGGCATTGATACCGACGAGGTACTGCTCAATCCCGGAAAAGGACTGGTGCTGCGCAGCTATCCCGACAGCACCTTTGATCCCGCGTTTCTGGACAAAATCGCCATCGGTTATACCCGCTTTGATTGGAGCGAGATTGAGCCGGAAGAAGGACAGTACCGGTGGGACATCATTGACGATTATATCTCCGCCTATCATGCCTTGGGCAAGGAGTTCGCGTTTGGGGTGATGAACGCCAATTCCTCGGTGGATAAAATGTATGTAACCCCTGAGTGGGTATTCGAGGCGGGGGCTGAGGGGAGAGCAATCTCACTGTATCACGACTGGACAGGAGAGCGGGTTTACTTTGATCAGATGATCCCCAACTGGTCGGACCCCATCTTTATCGAAAAGATGAAGAATTTTGTGAAGGCGCTGGGGGAGCGGTATGACGGACATCCCGATGTGCCGTATATGGATATCCGTTCCTTTGGAAACTGGGGAGAACAGCATTACTATGAGATCGAGGAGGCGGGATGGGAGTATATTACCCCTGAGATGTTCCAGCAGGATTATCTTCAGCCCTATCTGGACGCTTTTCCCAATACGCTGCTGGTCAATTCTGGTAGAGAAAAACGGTATGCAGAGGTTTACCAGTGGGCCGTGGAGCAGGGGATGAGTATGCGCCGGGACGGCATCATGTACTTTTATGACGGCAGCGAGTGTATGGATGTTTATGGAAAGGCGCCTGCGATCTATGAGATCGCTTACGGGTATCACGACCTTGTGGAGATGGGGCTTTGGGATGAAGATAAGCTGATGGAGGCGCTGGAGGCCGGAAGACCGTCCTATCTGCAGGTATCCCAGGAGATGTATCAGTCCGATCCAGCCTTTTTTGATGCGGTGGCCAACCTGCTTGGTTACCATTTCCGGCTGAAAACGGTGACCTATCCCCAAACCCTTTCGGTGGGAGAGTCCTGTGAAATGACCTTCACCTTTTCCAACGACGGACTAACCCCGCTGTATGAACCGGCGCTGGTGTATCTGGGAGTGCTGGACGAAGACGGAAATCTGCTCCAGCGGTACCTGACCCAGATGGACCCTCACGACTGGATGCCGGATGAGACGGCAACACACCGGATCAGCATCTATCTGGAAGGGCTGGAGCCGGGAAGCTATCGGTTGGCGGTAGGACTTTACCGGCAGCCGGAGGATGAAAATCCTACTTATCTGTTGGGCACTTCCGGCGGGACGGAGGATAAATGGTATCCTTTTGGTAACCTGGTGCTCACCGATTAAATCAGCCGGGCTATCCACTGAGACAGCGGCTGATAGAGGACCGGCAAGAACATGGCCGGCAGCATATTGGCCACCGGAATCTTCCGCAGTTCCAATAGATTGATAGCAATACCGATCATCATAATGCTGCCCACCGCCGAAACCTCAAGGATTACCGCTGAGGAGAGAAAGGGAGCGATCACGGAGGCAAGCAGGGTGATGGTCCCCTGATAGACCAGTATGGGCAGGGCGGAAAACGCCACCCCGATGCCCAGAGCGGTGGCGAAGGAGACGGCGGTGATGCAGTCGATCACCGATTTGGAGAGCAGGATGGACATATCCCCGCTGATACCGGCCTGCATTGACCCCATGATCGCCATGGAACCGATACAAAAGGTTAGGGTGGCGGAAATAAATCCCTGGGTGAAGGAGCCGGAGGCGGCTTTCCCCGGGGCAACCAGACGGCGCAGCAGCTGCGCCAAAGCCTCCAGTTTGCCGTCCAGGTCCAACAGTTCTCCCAACAGGGTTCCAATGGCAATGCAGATCACCATGCCCAGGGAATCCTTTGTCTGGATGGCGCCCATAATGCCCAGCACCGCCACCGCCAGCGCCAGGGCGGTGACCAGGGAGCGGGTGATTCGGGTATTGATGCGCTGTTTGAACAGGATGCCAATGAGGCTGCCCAAAACGATGGCGGCGCTGTTGATGATGGTGGCAAGCATTTTGCAACATCTCCTGAAAAGGAATCTGTCTCCGGCGTACCGGAGACATTCTCTGAGGCGCAGTGCACTGCTATATAAATAGGAAGGAATTTTTCGCAGCCCTCTTTCGCCGTCCATTATACCATAGGCAATATCCGGCGTAAAGCGGCAAACCGACAGTGCCTGTCGTCCATTTGTATGGCAAAATCAGGGGAAGAAGGCGGTATAATCCCCAGCCATCCCGGGCAAGATGTGTAGGGAGGGAAAAAGATACTGTAAAATATGCCATAAATCGGGAGAAAATCGCTGGGAAAATGGAAACCCTTACAAACTTTTGCAAAAATCAAGGTTTTCGAAAAAAAACTTGCAATTTTCTCAAGGATACGGTATGATAATAAGGCACGAGAATACAGGTTGATCCCTGACTCGTGAAGACTGCACAAGATATGCGATGACGCGGGAGGTGGCTGCCTCAGAGGCAGGGAATTTCCGCTGAGTATGTCCGATTATTAAACCGGGCGACAGAATATGCTGAAGATGGCTTATGGTTTTCGGTATGGATGCCGAAGATCAGTGAGATTGCGGACTTTTGGACGCGGTCGGGCAACAAGGGCCGTTTTGTGTTTTCCGGTTAAGCAGCGTGGAGATACGGTGTTTAACCTTTTTTCATGATGTGTGTGCGAAACACACGGCACAGTGTTCAGTATTTGTCGTTATCCCGCTAGGAACAACGCAAGGAGGCGATGAACGTGGCAGTCAAAGAAAAAATCAGAATCAGACTCAAGGGCTATGATCATCAGTTGGTGGATGCTTCTGCAGAGAAGATCGTTGAGGCGGCAAAAAGAACCGGCGCCGCTGTCTCCGGCCCCATCCCCCTTCCCACTGAGAAGGAGATCATAACCATTCTTCGTGCTGTTCATAAGTATAAGGACAGCCGGGAACAGTTTGAGAGAAGAACCCACAAGAGACTCATCGATGTGATCCGGCCTTCCGACAAGACTGTCGAGGCCCTGACCAGCCTTGAGCTCCCTGCCGGTGTTGAAGTGGAAATCAAGCTGTAAAGCAAAGTTTTCCACCAGATACGACAGGTCATGTTGGCAAATGCCAACCAATAACCGAAGGAGGTAGGAAAGATGCAAAAGTGCATTATTGGCAAAAAGATTGGTATGACCCAGCTTTTTGACGAAAAAGGAAATGTAATTCCTGTCACCGTAGTGGAAGCCGGTCCCTGCGTAGTGGTACAGAAGAAAACCAACGAGAATGACGGCTATGAAGCTGTTCAGGTTGGTTTCGGCGAAGTAAGCCTCAAAAAGGTGAACAAGCCCATGAAGGGCCACTTTGCCAAGGCCGATGTTGCTCCCAAGAAGACCCTCAAGGAGTTCAGACTGGACGACATCAGCGCTCTGGAAATTGGCGCTGTCATCAAGGCGGACACCTTTGCGGTGGGCGACGCTGTGGATGTGCGCGGCACTTCCAAAGGTAAAGGATACGCTGGCACCATCAAGAGATATGGCCAGCATTCTCTGAAGGATACCCACGGTACCGGTCCTGTACACCGCCATGCGGGTTCTATGGGCGCCTGCTCCGATCCTTCCAGAGTCAGAAAAGGTAAGAGACTTCCTGGCCACTATGGCTGCGCCGGCGTAACCGTCCAGAATCTGGTGGTTGCCAAGGTGGATGCGGAGAACAACCTGATCGCTTTCAAGGGCGCTCTCCCCGGCCCCAAGGGTGGTATCGTCTACATCACCGATAGTGTTAAGGCGTAAGGGAAGGAGGAATACACAATGCCAAAGGTTACTGTTTTTGATATGACCGGCAAAAGTGTTGGCGAAATGGAACTTTCCGATGCCATTTTCGGCATTGAGCCCAACACCAGCGTTATGCACGCTTCCGTTGTCAATTATCTGGCCAACCAGCGTCAGGGCACCCAGTCCACGCTGACCAGAACCGAAGTAAGCGGCGGCGGCCGTAAGCCCTGGAGACAGAAAGGCACCGGCCACGCGAGACAGGGTTCCATCCGCGCTCCCCAGTGGAGACATGGTGGTATCGCTCTCGGCCCCAAGCCCCGCGATTACAGCTACTCCCTGAACAAGAAGGTTAAGAGACTGGCCATCAAGTCCGCTCTTTCCAGCAAGGTTTCCGGCAACGAGATGATCGTTCTGGATCAGCTCACCCTGGACTCCTACAAGACCAAAACCGTTGTTGCGATGCTCAACGCTCTGGGCGCTTCCAAAAAGACCCTGATCGTTACCGCGCAGAGCGATGAGAAGGTTATCAAGAGTGCAGCCAACATCCCTGGTGTAAAGACCACCACCGCTGGCTCCCTCAACGTTTACGATATGCTCGGCTGCGACAAGATGGTTATTGTCAAAGCTGCAGTTGAGAAACTCGAGGAGGTGTACGCATAATGAAAGCTCCCCAGGATATCATCCTCACCCCGGTTATTACCGAGGCTTCCATGGCTGGCCTGGCTGACAAAAAGTACACCTTTTATGTCGCCAAGGACGCCAACAAGATCGAGATCGCCCAGGCGGTTGAAAAGCTGTTCGGCGTGAAGGTAGCAAAGGTTAACACCTCTATCGTCCCCGGCAAGTTTAAGAGAATGGGCCAGCACGGCGGATACAAGTCCGACCGCAAAAAGGCCGTTGTAACTCTGAAGGAAGACTCCAAGAGCATCGAGTTCTTCGAGAGCATGATGTAATCCGTGAGCGCCTGTCAGAGAGTTGTATGGGAACTCTCATAATCCCGCGAATCATTATGAGGAGAGTGAATTAGGAATGGCTATCAAAAGCTATAAGCCCACTACGGCTGCCAGACGTCAGATGACTGTCACTGATTACTCTGAGCTGTCGAAAGTTGCGCCTGAGAAGAGCCTTCTGGAAAGCCTGAAGAAGACCTCCGGCCGCAACAATACGGGCAGAATCACCGTCCGCCATCATGGCGGCGGCAATAGAAACAAATACCGCATCATCGACTTCAAGAGAAACAAAGCGGATTGCTCCGCCACCGTTCTCACCCTGGAGTACGATCCCAACCGTTCCGCCCATATTGCCCTGGTGCAGTATGAGGACGGCGAGAAGAGATACATCATTGCTCCCTTCGGCCTGAAGGTTGGCGATGTGATTATCTCCGGCGCCGGCGCCGACATCAAACCCGGCAACGCGCTGCCCCTGGCCAACATCCCTGTTGGTACCTTTATCCACAACATCGAGTTGTATCCCGGCAAGGGCGCTCAGCTTGCCCGCGCTGCCGGTATCATGGCTCAGCTGATGGCAAAGGAAAATGGTTACGCCCTGATCCGTCTGCCTTCCGGCGAGCTGAGAAATGTTTCCATGGACTGTATGGCTACCATCGGTCAGGTCGGCAACATCGACCACGAGAACGTTTCTCTGGGCAAAGCCGGACGTACCCGTCATCTGG
This sequence comes from Ruminococcaceae bacterium UBA1405, assembly GCA_002305685.1. Taxonomy (GTDB): domain Bacteria; phylum Bacillota; class Clostridia; order Oscillospirales; family Ruminococcaceae; genus UBA1405. The sequence goes on along the minus strand of DBQB01000017.1, from coordinate 60,659 downwards.
GTATCCGTCCTACCGTCCGCGGTTCTGTTATGAACCCCAACGACCATCCCCACGGTGGTGGTGAGGGTAAATCCCCCATCGGCCGTCCCGGACCTGTTACTCCCTGGGGCAAACCTGCTCTGGGCTATAAGACCAGAAAGAAACATCACAGCTCTGACAAGTTCATTGTCAAGCGCCGCAACGATAAGTAAGGCAGGCTGAAAGGAGGCAGTTGAACACATGGGAAGAAGTGTTAAAAAAGGACCCTTCGCGCAGCCTGTACTGCTGAAGAGAGTTCGCGAAATGAATGAAGCTGGTGAGAAACGCGTTCTGAAAACCTGGAGCCGTTCCTCCACCATTTTCCCCGAATTTGTTGGTCATACATTCGCTGTGCATGACGGCCGCAAGCATGTTCCGGTCTATGTGACCGAGGATATGGTAGGTCACAAGCTGGGTGAGTTTGCTCCCACCAGAACCTACCGTGGCCATGCCGGCGCCAAGAAATCTTAACGAGGCCGAAAGGAGGAGTATACAATGGAAGCAAGAGCTACCCTGAAATACGCTCGCATCGCACCTCGGAAGGTACAGATCGTTCTGGATCAGATCAGAAACAAGCCCACCAACCTGGCTGTGGCTATTCTGAAGCATACCCCCAAGGCCGCATGTGAACCGCTTGAAAAACTTCTGAAATCGGCCATCGCCAACGCGGAAAACAACCACAACATGGATAAGAATAACCTCTATGTTGCCGAGTGCTTCGTGTGCCCCGGCCCGATCCTGAAGAGAATCCGTCCCAGAGCCCAGGGCAGAGCGTTCAGAGTTCTCAAGAGAACCTGCCACGTGACCATCGTCCTGAAGGAAAAGGAATAAGCTGAAAGAGGAGGTAAACTATGGGCCAGAAAGTTAATCCGCACGGTCTCCGTGTCGGCGTTATTAAAGATTGGGACTCCCGCTGGTTTGCTAAGGACAACGCTTTCGGCGATACCTTAGTTGAGGACTACAACCTGCGTAAGTTCATCAAAAAGACCCTGTACGCTGCTGGCGTGCCCCGCATCGAGATCGAGCGTGACGCCACCAAGGTACGTATTCATATCCACTGCGCTCGCCCCGGTATGGTTATCGGTAAAGGCGGCGCCGACATTGAGAAGCTCCGCAAACAGTGCGAGAAGATGATCAATGCCAAACGGACCGAGAAGCTGAATGTTTACATCAACATCGTTGAGGTCCGTCAGCCCGACAGAAACGCTCAGCTGGTTGCCGAGAGCATTGCCGCTCAGCTGGAGCACCGCGTTTCTTTCCGCCGCGCCATGAAGCAGTCCATGGGACGCGCCATGAAGCTGGGCGTAAAGGGCATCAAAACCAACGTTTCCGGCCGTCTGGGCGGCGCCGAGATTGCCCGTACCGAGCATTATCACGAGGGCACCATCCCGCTGCAGACCCTGAGAGCCGATATCGATTACGGTTTTGCTGAGGCCAACACCACCTACGGTAAGATCGGCTGCAAAGTTTGGATCTATGCCGGCGAAGTCCTTGGCGAAGTCAAGAAGCCCCGCAAAGTGAGGGAAGGAGGCAATAAGTAATGCTTCTGCCTAAGAGAGTAAAATATAGAAGAGTTCACAGAGGCCGTATGAAAGGCGTAGCCACCAGAGGCAACTTTGTTTCCAACGGTGAGTACGGTCTGCAGGCCCTGGAGCCCGCCTGGATCACTTCCAATCAGATCGAGGCTGCCCGTATTGCCATGACCCGTTACATCCGTCGTGGCGGTCAGGTTTGGATTAAGATTTTCCCCGACAAGCCCATCACCGAGAAACCCGCTGAGACCCGCATGGGTTCCGGTAAAGGTTCTCCCGAGTACTGGGTTGCTGTTGTAAAGCCCGGCAGAGTGCTGTTCGAGATCGGCGGCGTTAGCGAGGAACTGGCCAGAGAGGCTATGCGTCTTGCCAGCTACAAGCTCCCCATCAAGTGCAAATTTGTTGCAAAAGAAAACAAGGAGGTTGAAGAGTAATGAAAGCAGCTGAAATTAGAGAACTCTCTTCTACTGAGCTCGCTGAGAAGCTGTCTGACCTCAAGTCCGAGCTGTTTAACCTCCGGTTCCAGCACGCCATCAACCAGCTGGAAAATCCCATGCGGATCAAAGCGGTGAAAAAGGACATTGCCCGGATCAAAACCGTGATCAAGGCCAGAGAGAGCGTGCAGTAAATTTGGAAGGAGGATCGGAAGCTGTGAGCGAGAGAAACCTCAGAAAGACCAGAGTCGGTAAGGTCGTCAGTGACAAGATGGATAAAACCGTTGTCGTTGCTATCCAGGACAACGTGAGACATCCTCTGTACAAGAAAATCGTGAAACGTACCGTGAAGTTCAAAGCCCACGACGAGCAGAATGCTTGCGGTATTGGCGATAAAGTTTTGATTATGGAAACCCGCCCTCTGTCCAAGGATAAGAGATGGAGAGTTGTGGAGATCGTAGAAAAGGCTAAGTAATAAAGCTCATGCCGAAAGGAGGAACGCTCTGTGATTCAGATGCAGACCTATCTCAAGGTTGCTGACAACACCGGTGCCAAGGAACTCATGTGCATCCGTGTGCTGGGCGGTACCCGCAGAAGATATGCCAACATCGGCGACGTGGTGGTTGCTTCGGTTAAAAAAGCAGCACCCGGCGGCGTTGTTAAAAAAGGTGACGTTGTAAAAGCCGTTATCGTTCGTTCCGTCAGCGGTCTTCGCCGCGAGGACGGTTCCTATATCCGCTTCGATGAGAACGCGGCAGTTATCATCAGAGAAGACAAAAACCCGAGAGGTACTCGTATCTTTGGGCCGGTAGCCAGAGAGCTCCGTGACAAAGATTACCTCAGAATTTTAAGCCTCGCCCCTGAGGTGCTGTAATGGAGGTGCTCTGAGTGAATACACTTCACGTGAGAAAAGACGATACAGTCGTTATTCTGTCCGGCAAGGACAAGGGCAAAAAGGGCAAGGTTCTTGAGGTATCGCCGACCGAGAAAAAGGTCATTGTCGAGGGCTGCAACATGGTTACCAAGCATGTGAAGCCCCGCAGAATGGGTGAGCCCGGCGGTATCGTCAAGGCTGAAGGCGCCCTCTATGCCAGCAAGGTAATGGTCGTTTGCCCCAAGTGCGGCAAACCCACCCGTACGGCCCATAAGATCCTGGCCGACGGGACCAAGGTTAGAGTTTGCAAAAACGCCGAGTGCGGCGAGACTTTTTAAGGAGGAGGAGAAGACATGGCAAGACTGAAAGAGGCCTACAAAAATGATGTAGCCCCTGCCCTGATGAAAAAGTTTGGCTATAAGAGTGTCATGCAGATCCCCAAACTTGAGAAGGTTGTCATCAACGTAGGTTGCGGCGAAGCCAAGGAGAACTCCAAGGTAATCGACGCGATCGTCGGCGATCTTTCCAAGATTACCGGCCAGCGTCCGGTGGTCTGCAAAGCAAAGAAATCCGTGGCTAACTTCAAGATCAGAGAAGGTATGCCCATCGGTGTAAAGGTAACCCTGAGATCCGACGTTATGTACGAGTTTGTGGACCGTTTCTTCAACGTCGCACTTCCCAGAGTTAGAGACTTCAGAGGAATCAACGCCAACTCTTTTGACGGCCGCGGTAACTACAACTGCGGACTCAAAGAGCAGCTGATCTTCCCTGAGATCGAGTATGATAAAATCGATAAGGTTAGAGGTATGGACATTACCTTTGTCACTACCGCGAATACCGACGAGGAAGCCCGTGAGCTGTTGACGCTCCTCGGCGCTCCGTTTGCGAAGTAAGGGAGGTTTTTTTGTGGCTAAAACGTCTATGATCATCAAGCAGCAAAGAACACCTAAATTCTCGACCAGAAGCTATAATAGGTGTAAAATCTGCGGCAGGCCACACGCCTATCTTCGCAAATTCGGTATCTGCCGTATTTGCTTTAGAGAGCTGGCTTATAAAGGCCAAATCCCTGGCGTGAAAAAGGCAAGCTGGTAAAGAGTACAAAGGAGGATGACTCATGCATATCACCGATACCATCGCTGACATGTTGACCCGCATCAGAAATGCCAACGCAGCGAAACATGACACGGTTGATATCCCGGCTTCCAACATGAAAAAAGCGATTGCACAGATTCTTTTGGACGAGGGATATATCAAGAGCTTCCAGGTACTGGAAGACTCCAAGCAGGGTGTGATTCGCATCACCCTGAAATACGGCCCCAACAAGTCCCAGGTCATTACCGGCCTGCGCAGAGTTTCGAAACCCGGCCTTCGCATCTATTCCAGCTGCGAAGAGATGCCCCGGGTGATGAAGGGACTGGGCATTGCGATCCTTTCCACCTCTAAAGGTGTTATGACTGATAAACAGGCACGCAAAGAGAATGTCGGCGGCGAAGTCCTGGCATTCGTCTGGTAAGGAGGGCGTAACAGATGTCTCGAATTGGCAGAAAACCGATTGCAATTCCCGCTGGTGTTGATGTTGCAATCGACGGACATACTGTCACCGTAAAGGGCCCCAAGGGTACCCTGACCGAAACTTTCCATCACGACATGCAGATTGCTATCGAGGATGGCCATGTGGTAGTAACCCGTCCCAGCGAGGAAAAAATTCATAAATCCCTGCACGGCCTGACCCGTACCCTGATCTCCAACATGGTGACCGGTGTTTCCACCGGCTTCAAGAAGGAACTGGAGATCAACGGTGTTGGTTACAGAGCTGCAAAGCAGGGCAAAAACCTGGTTATGAACCTGGGCTTTTCCCATCAGGTTATTGTGCCGGAAGTTCCCGGTATTACCATTGAAGTCCCCGCGCCGAACAAGATCACCGTCCTGGGTGCTGACAAGCAGCAGGTAGGCCAGTTTGCTTCCGAGATCCGCGAGAAACGTCCGCCGGAACCCTATAAGGGCAAGGGCATCAAGTACGTTGACGAAGTGATCATCCGCAAGGAAGGCAAGGCTGCCAAGGGCGGCAAGGGCGGCAAGAAGTAAGTAAAGGAGTGAATTTACCATGGTGAATAAGCCAGATAGCAATAAAGCAAGGCTGAAAAGACATGCCAGAGTCCGTGCGAAAATCAGCGGTACTCCTGAGCGTCCTCGCCTGAACGTATTCCGCTCCGCGAAGCACATCTACGCCCAGCTGATTGACGATGTAAACGGCGTTACCCTGGCCAGTGCATCTACAATGGAAAAAGGCTTTGAGGGCTTTGGCGGTAACTGTGAGGCTGCTAAGGCGGTTGGCGCAAAGCTGGCCAAAGTGGCTGCCGAGAAGGGCATCACCGACGTGGTGTTCGACAGAAGCGGTTACCTGTATCATGGCCGTGTCAAGGCACTGGCTGAAGGCGCCCGCGAAAGCGGACTGAAATTCTAAGAAGGAGGGAGACTTTTGGCTAGAATCGACGCGAATTCCCCTGAGCTCAGAGATAGCTTGAGTGAGAGAGTTGTCGCCATCAACCGTGTATCCAAGACGGTGAAAGGCGGTCGTATATTCAAGTTCGCCGCGCTGGTTGTTGTTGGAAACGGCAACGGCATCGTTGGTTTTGGACTTGGCAAAGCTTCCGAGGTTCCCGATGCCATCAGAAAAGGCATTGAGGACGCAAAGAAGAATCTGAAGAAGATTTCCCTGAAGGGAACCACCATTCCCCATGAGGTCACCGGTATTTATGGCGCCGGCAAGGTTCTGCTGATGCCCGCCAACGTTGGTACTGGTGTTCTGGCAGGTGGTCCCGTTCGTGCTGTACTGGAGGTTGCCGGTATCCGTGATATCCGCGCCAAGTGCATCCGTTCCAACAACCCCTGCAACGTGGTGAGCGCTACCATCGCTGGCCTTGCTTCCCTGAGAAACGTGGAAGAGGTTGCTGCGATCAGAGGCAAATCCGTTAAAGATATCAGATAGGAGGTCGCAACTGATGGCTGTTAAGATCAAATTGGTGAAAAGCCTGGCAGGTCGGAAAGACAAGCAGATTGCCACCGCCTATGCTCTCGGTCTGCACAAGATCGGAGATGTAACGGTTCAGCCCGAGAATGAAGCGACGAAAGGCAAGATTGCTACTATTTCCCACCTCGTCGAGGTAACCGAAGCGTAAGCAAGGAGGTGCGAGTCACATGAAACTGAATGAACTGTATCCTGTTCCCGGTTCCAACACCAAAAGCTTCCGGGTAGGCAGAGGCCACGGTTCCGGCAACGGCAAAACTGCCGGTAAGGGACACAAAGGCCAGAATGCCCGTTCCGGCGGCGGTGTGAGACCCGGTTTTGAAGGCGGCCAGATGCCTCTCCAGAGACGTCTGCCCAAGAGAGGTTTCCACAACATCTTTAGAACCCAGTATGCGACTGTAAATGTTTCTGCTCTCAATGTGTTTGAGGATGGTGCTGTGGTCGATGCTCAGGCTCTGATCAACGCCGGTCTTCTGAAAAAGACCCTGGACGGCGTAAAGATTCTTGGCAACGGCGAGCTGACCAAGAAAATCACCGTAGAAGCCGCAGCTTTTTCCGCGTCTGCAAAACAGAAAATTGAGGAGGCAGGCGGAAAGGCTGAGGTGAAGTAAGGATGATCGAAACCCTTAAAAATGCGTGGAAAATCGCTGATTTAAGAAAGAAACTTCTTTACACCCTGATGATTGTACTGATTTTCCGAATCGGTTCAGTTATCCCGCTTCCCTATATGGATCCCTCCGCGATCCAGAGCATGATCAATGCGGACGGCAGCCTGTTTGGATATCTCAATATCCTCTCAGGCGGTTCCTTTGGTCAGGCGACGGTCTTCGCGCTTTCCATCTCTCCGTACATTACATCCAGCATCGTAATCCAGCTGCTCAGCGTCGCGATCCCTTATCTCGAACGGCTTGCCAAAGAGGGCGAGGACGGACGCAAACGGCTCAATAAGATTACCAGATACACCACCATCGGCCTGGCGCTGTTTCAGTCCATCGCCTACTACTTCATGTTCCGCAACATGAACGCAGTGGCATACCGCGGCGGTTTTGAGGGCGTTTTCGCCGCCATCGTTATCGTGCTTGCACTGACGGCCGGTTCCTGCCTGGTGGTTTGGCTGGGCGAGTGTATCAACGAAAACGGCATCGGAAACGGTATCTCGGTTCTGCTGTTTGTGGGTATCGTCTCCAGAGGACCTACCGCGGCGGCAAAGATGTTCACCTATCTCCAGTGGGGATTTGCGGGTGAGACCAAATACCTGTTCTTTGTGCCGCTGACCCTGCTGATCTTCCTTGCACTGATCGCGTTCATCATTGTGATGACCAACGCGGAGCGCCGGATCCCGGTGCAGTATGCAAAACGGATGGTCGGCCGGAAGATGTATGGAGGCCAGAGCACCCATATTCCCATCAAGGTGAATATGTCCGGCGTTATGCCCATCATCTTTGCCAGCTCCCTTTTGGCGATTCCCGGCACCATCAAGGGCTTTGTGGATCCCAATGCCGAGCGGCTGGTGGGTAAAATCCTGGGACTGTTCGATTACAACCAGTGGCTGTATGCGGTTCTCTATTTCCTGCTTATCATCGCTTTCAACTACTTCTATGTAGCAATTCAGTATAACCCCCTGGAAATGTCCAACAACCTGCGCAAGAACAACGGTACCGTTCCCGGTTACCGTCCCGGCAAACCCACCACCGACTTTATCTCCAAGGTAATCGGTAAGGTTACGCTGCTGGGTGCGTTCTTCCTGGCGGCCATCGCCATCTTCCCCATCATCCTGGGCGGTATCACCCAGATGAACATCTCGCTGGGCGGTACCAGCGTGATCATCGTGGTGGGCGTGGCGCTGGATACGGCACGTCAGCTGGAATCCCAGATGATGATGCGGCATTACAAGGGCTTTTTGGAATAAGGTTTCCGGAACAAGTCGGGGCGGCAACGCTCCGGTCCTTCGGAGGAGGCAGACAGAATGAAGATCATTCTTTTAGGCGCCCCTGGGGCCGGCAAGGGTACCCAGGCGGAGGTCATCAGCAATCATCTCGGTATCCCCACCATCAGCACCGGCAACTGCCTGAGGGAGGCTGTGAAGAACGGTACCGAGCTTGGCTTAAAGGCCAAGAATGATATGGATCACGGCCGTTTGGTTCCCGATGAGGTTGTCATCGGTATCATCAAGGAACGGCTCGCGCAGGACGACTGCAAAAACGGATATATTTTGGACGGATTCCCCCGCACGGTGCCTCAGGCCGAGGCGCTGACCGCTATGGGTGTGACCATCGATAAGGTCATCGATATCGAGGTTGCAGACGAAACCATCGAGGCACGTCTTTCCGGCCGCCGGGTTTGCGAGAGCTGCGGCGCCTCCTATCACCTGGCTTACAAACCTTCCAAGGTAGAGGGCGTTTGTGATGCTTGCGGCGGGAAACTGGTGATCCGCAAGGATGATGAGCCCCAAACGGTTCGTGACCGTCTGCAGGTTTATCACAAACAAACCGAGCCGGTGAAGGCCTACTACGAAAAACTGGGTAAGCTGTATCCGGTACAGGGACAGGAAGAGGTTTCCGATACCTCTGCACTGGTTCTCAAAACACTGGAGGCCTAAGCGTGAGAAATTTGTTTTTCCGCGCTGCAACGGAGGATAATGCTGATATGATTATCCTGAAAACACAAAAAGAACTCTCGGCCATGCGGGAGGCTGGAAGAATTTCCAACCAGGCCCTGCTGGAGGCCGGAAAGCATATTCGGGCTGGCATGACGACCAAGGAACTGGATCGGATCCTTCACGATTTCATCCTTTCCAAAGGCGCCAAGCCGTCCTTTTTGGGATACGCCGGATTCCCCGGAACCGCGTGTATTTCCATCAACAACGAAGTTATTCACGGTATCCCAGGCTCCCGAAAAATCCAGGACGGCGACATCGTCAGCATTGACGTAGGCGCCTACTACAAAGGGTTTCACGGAGACAACGCCTATACCTTCGCGGTGGGACAGATCTCACCGGAGACACAAAGGCTGTTGGATGTGACCAAGGAAAGCCTGTACAAAGGGATTGCCGCAGCGGTGCCCGGCGCTAGAATCGGCGACGTGGCCTATGCGGTACAGTCCTATGTGGAGCAGGCCGGCTTCGCGGTGGTTCGCAAATATGTAGGGCATGGCGTAGGAGCCAACCTGCATGAATCCCCGGAGGTACCCAATTTCGGAAAACCCGGAAGAGGGGTGCGGCTGGTTCCCGGCATGACCATCGCCATCGAACCGATGGTGAATCTGGTGGGGGCCGACGTAAAGGTCCAGCCCGACGGATGGACGGTGCTCACAGCCAGCGGAAGCCCATCGGCTCATTTTGAGCATACCATAGCGATCACAGAGCATGGCCCGGTAATCCTGACGGACCCGGAATAGGACGCAGGAGGTGTTTGCCGGTGCAAAAGATGGAGAGAGGCCAAGTGGTTCTGTCCACGGCGGGACGAGATGCCGGACATTTGTTTATCATCCTTTCATCGGAGGAGGGATTCGCCCTCATTGCGGATGGAAAGATACGCAGACTGGAATCTCCGAAACGCAAACGGTTCAGACACCTGAAACCAGCCGGACCGGTTCTGGATATTACAGCACTCACAACCAACCGTCAGCTCCGCCGCACGATTCGCGCCGTGGAGGCGGAAACGACATTGCCACCCATTTAGGAGGTATTTGCTTGGCTAAAGATGATGTTATCGAGATCGAAGGTACTGTTCTGGAAGCGCTTCCCAATGCCACTTTCAATGTAGAGCTGCCCAATGGGCATAAGATTCTGGCTCATATTTCCGGTAAGCTTCGGATGAACTTTATCCGGATTCTGCCAGGGGACAAAGTGACAGTGGAAATGTCTCCCTATGATCTCACCAAAGGACGTATCACCTGGAGATCCAAATAAGTCAAAGGCAGATGGCGGCTTGGCTGCCGGATGCTTTGCCCAAACGAAATCAATCAACCCACATTCTATATGATGTGCGAGAAAGGGCGGTTATCCGCCAAGGAGGTAATTTCAAATGAAAGTTAGACCTTCCGTTAAGCCCATCTGCGAAAAATGCAAAATCATTCGGCGCAAGGGTCGTATCATGGTTATCTGCACGAACCCCAAACACAAACAGCGCCAGGGCTAATGTAATATAGATAATGGAGGTGCAACAGAAGTATGGCACGTATTGCTGGTGTTGACCTGCCCAGAGAAAAACGGGTAGAGATCGGCTTGACCTATATTTACGGTATCGGCCGCAAGACTGCGAATGATATCCTGGCCGTTACCGGTATCAATCCTGATACCCGCGTAAAGGACCTGACCGAGGAGGAGTCCTCTAAGCTGCGTGAGCACATTGAACACCATCTGATCGTAGAAGGTGATCTGCGCCGCGATGTAGCCCTCAACATCAAGAGACTGGTGGAGATCCAGTGCTATAGAGGCGTTCGTCATAGAAAAGGCCTGCCTGTAAGAGGACAGCGCACCAAGACCAACGCTCGTACCCGCAAAGGTCCCAAGAAGACCATTGCCAACAAGAAGAAGTAAGGGTTAAGGAGGGAATAGAAGAATGGCTAAAGCTACTGCAAAGAAAGCTGCTACTACGGTTCGTAGACGCCGCGAGCGTAAAAACGTTGAGCGCGGTGCTGCTCATATTCAGTCCACCTTTAACAATACCATTGTGACCATTACCGATACGCAGGGCAACGCTCTGTCCTGGGCAAGCGCCGGTGGTCTTGGTTTTAGAGGTTCCAGAAAATCCACCCCCTTTGCTGCTCAGACCGCGGCTGAGACCGCTGCCAAGGCTGCTATGGAGCATGGACTGAAGACGGTTGAAGTATATGTAAAAGGACCTGGTTCCGGTCGTGAGGCTGCGATCCGTGCGCTGCAGGGCGCTGGACTGGAGGTCACCATGATTAAAGACGTGACCCCTATCCCCCACAACGGCTGTCGTCCGCCCAAGAGAAGACGCGTATAATCTGTGCGTTTGCGTAAAAAAGGAGGTAAATGACAGATGGCAAAGAATAGAGAGCCTATTTTGAAAACCTGTAAGTCCCTCGGCCTGTCTCCTGCTACTCTGGGCGTGATGAAGGAAACCACCCGGAACATGAAGCAGAAGAGAAGAAAACAGAGCGAGTATGGCATACAGCTCAACGAGAAGCAGAAGGTTAAATTTATCTACGGCGTACTGGAGAAACCTTTCCATAGATACTACGAGATGGCTATGAAGAGCAGCGGTGTTACCGGTGAGGCTCTGCTTCAGTATCTGGAGAGAAGACTGGACAACGTTGTGTTCCGTCTGGGCTATGCCAGCACCCGCCGCGAGGCCAAACAGCTCATCAGCCATGGACATTTCACCGTCAATGGCCAGAAGGTAAACATTCCTTCCTACCTGGTAAAACCCGGTATGGTGATCGCTGTTAAGGAAGGCAGCCGCAGCTCCGTCAAGTTTAAGACTTTGGCTGAGCAGAACGCTGTTTCTGTAGTTCCCAAGTGGCTGGAAAAAGATGGTGAGCATTTCTCCGGCAAAGTGGTTGCGATGCCCGCCAGAGACGACATCGACTATGAGGTTCAGGAACACCTGATCATCGAGCTCTACTCCAAATAATGCGGATAGAAATCGGCAAGGGAATGCGATTATACTGGCAGAGCTTTCTGCCGCATAAGGAGGGTTACTTGTGAACGAGTTCAAAAAGGCGAAAAGTCCCGAGATTGAGATAGCCGAGATCGCGCCGAATGGTTCCTATGGCCGTTTTGTCTTTGAGCCCCTGGATCGGGGATTTGGCATGACCATTGGCAACAGTCTACGGCGTGTGCTGCTCTCCTCGCTTCCTGGTGTTGCCGTCACATCTGTAAAGATTGATGGGGTACAGCACGAGTTTTCAACCATCCCGGGTGTGAAGGAGGACGTCACCGAGATTGTCCTGAATCTGAAGGGACTGCGGGCCAAACTTTACTGCGATGCGCCGAAAAAGATCCGCATCGAAGCAAAAGGCGAGTGCGTTGTCACCGCCGGTTCCATCATTCCTGATTCGGATGTTGAGATACTCAATCCAGATTTGCGTATTGCTACACTGGGTTCCGGCGCAGAACTGCATATGGAGATCACGCTGGGCAGAGGCAAAGGCTATGTTCCCGCCGAGCAGAACAAAGCGTCTGACCGGGAACAGAACGTGATCGGCGTTATTCCGATCGACAGCATCTATACACCTGTGCTTAAGGTGCATTATGTTGTGGAGAACCAGCGTGTTGAACAGAAAACAGACTACGACAAGTTGATTCTTGAAGTATGGACAGACGGTACCATTGCCGCCGACGAGGCTGTCTCGTTAGGAGCCAAGGTCCTCAACGACCATCTTGTGAAGTTTATGGATCTCTCCTCTGAGGTCTATAGCACCGAACCTGTTGTGGAAAGGGAAGACAGCGGTAAGGATTCTATCCTGGAGATGACCATTGATGAGCTTGACTTGTCTGTTCGCTCCTCTAACTGCTTGAAGCGTGCTGGGATCAACACAGTAAAAGAGCTGATCAGCAAATCCAAGAGCGAGATGATGAAGGTACGGAATCTGGGGACCAAGTCCCTGGAGGAAGTTATCTCCAAGTTGGTAAGCCTTGGATTCCAGCTCAACGACGACGAAGAATAACCAATAACCAATCCATGGTAAAGGAGTGAAATTCGATGCCAGGTACGAGAAAACTCGGCAGAACCTCCGATCATAGAAAAGCGATGCTCCGCGCTATGGTCACCTATCTGCTGGAAACCGGCAAGATTGAGACCACCGTTACCCGCGCCAAAGAGGTTCGGGCTATGACTGAAAAGATGATCACCATCGCCAAGGAGGATAACCTCCACGCGAAACGTCAGGTATATTCCTTTGTTACCAAGGAAACTGTGGCAAAGAAATTGTTTGACGAGCTGGCTCCCAAATATAAGGAGACCAACGGCGGATACTCCCGCATCATCAAGATCGGGCCCCGCAGAGGCGATGCCGCTGAGATGGCTATCATTGAACTGATCTGATTGGATCGCCGGTCCTTTTGATCTGACAACCCAAAACGGGCACATCCGAAAGTGATTTGGATGTGCCCGTTTTTTCTTTTCTCTGTTCATCCAGCTACAAAGTTGTTATAATGGTGGTAAGCCATCGCTGTGAAGGAGTGAGCACCAGATGAACAAAAACGATTTTGCAAGGACACCTCCCATGGGCTGGAACAGCTACGACTACTACGATACCACCGTCAATGAGGCGCAGGTGCGGGCCAACGCTGCGTTTATGGCGGAGCATCTGCGGGAATACGGCTGGGAATACGTTGTGGTGGATATCCAGTGGTATGCCCAAAAGCCGGGAACCAGGCGTCAGGAATTCCAGTACATCCCCTTTTCCCATCTGGAAATGGACGAGTATTCCCGGCTGCTGCCGGATCCGGAACGTTTCCCCTCCTCGGCGGGGGGAGCCGGGTTTGGGCCTCTGGCCGAGTATGTCCACAGTCTGGGGTTAAAGTTTGGAATCCATATTATGCGGGGAATCCCGCGGCTTTCCGCTCATCTCCACGGGAAGATCAAAGGCTGTGCGGTCACCGCCAACGAGATTGCCGACCCCACCATGATCTGCGGTTGGAATTCAGATATGTACGGGGTGCGCAACCGCCCGGAAGGGCAGGCCTACTACGATTCCCTGATGGAACTGTATGCCCAGTGGGGGGTGGATTACATCAAATGCGACGATATCTGCAACCTTGCCATGCTGCCCCACAAGCCCTATGCGGCGCGTCATGAGGTGGAGATGATCGCCAAAGCCATTGAAAAATGCGGGCGGGAGATTGTGCTTTCCCTCTCTCCTGGGCCTGCGCTGCTGGAACAGGCAGGGCATTATGGGAAATATGCCAATATGTGGCGGATCACCGGAGATTTCTGGGATGATTGGTCCGCCCTCAAGGAGATGTTCTGGCGCTGTGAACTGTGGCAGGATCATGTCTCCCCAGGCTGTTATCCCGACTGTGATATGCTGCCCATGGGATATGTGGGCAAGGGGTTCGGACAGGAGCGGAAAACCAACTTTACTCTGGAAGAGCAAAGAACGATGATGACCCTGTGGTGTATCTTCGGCGCACCGCTGATGTTGGGGGCTGAGATGACATTGTTGGAGGATGACCCTGAGACCATGTCCCTGCTGACCAACCGGGAGGTGCTGGGAATGCTGCCTCCTCAGTGCCGCCCCAGACAGGTTGTCCGGGATGAGGATAAGGCCGCATGGGTGGCCTACAACGCTTCTGAGGACCGGTGTTATCTGGCGGTATTCTGCCTTTCGGACGGCGGCGCGCAGGTGCAGATCAGCCGCAGAGAGGTCCAGCAGGCGCTGGAGGATGTGGGAATGCCAGGCCAGCTTGTACTGTGGGGGACAGAACTTTGGTGCGGGGAGACGGTGGAGGACCGGTTTGACGGCGATTCCCTGACCTTTCCGCTGACAGCCCATGGCTGTAAGGTGTATGCGCTGAGTCATACCAAGGATGAACAGCCATAACTTTCCCCCATATACCTGCGCAGAATACGATGAAAACAAAAGGCATCCGCCCACTCTGGGAGGCGGATGCCTTTGATTTTGGAAACTAAAACAGGCTGGAAGGGGAGTTGTTGTTTTCCCAGGCCTGATGAAAATAGATGGAGCCGGAAAAGGGGGTGAAGATGACGTCCTCAAACCGGCTGGAAATCGCAAAATAGCTGGATTCAAAATACAAAGGAATCACATATCCCTTTTCCAGCAGCAGCGATTCCGCCTGTGCAAAGTATTGGGCGGCCTGCTGTGGGGTCTGTGCCTGACGGGCGGCGCTCAAATCGCTTTGCAGTTTTGTTAGATCCTCGTCGATGGAGGAGGTCAGCGGCTCTGTTTCGGTTTCCAGATCCTGCTGGTCCGGGTTTTGCACCGAGGTCTCGGGGAGATAATCCAGCAGCTGGGACAGAAATACCCCAGGATTGGATTGGGACATGGTAAAGGGAACAATGGCCATCTCAAAGTCTCCGCTGGCAATCCGGGCATAGAAGTCGGAAGCAGAAAGCGCTTCGGTATTGACATACAGGTTTAGATCGTTTTGCCATTGTTGCTGGATAAATCCGGAAAGCATCTTGTGAGGGCCGGTGTCCAGGCAGATTAGGGTGCTTTTGGAGAGCTTGGAAATTCCCAGCTCACTGAGCCCGTCGGAAAAATACCGCTGCGCTGTGGCGCTGTCGTAGAGGATCCCCGGTACCGAGACCAGTTCCCGGTAAGGTTGACCTTGAATGGAGGTAGTCGGTGGAAGGATAAGATTGGTAAGGGTCAGGTTATTCTCCAGATAGGGCTGGAACAGCTGCCGGTTAAAGGCATACGCCATCCCCAGACGGATATTCTGGTTTTGCAGTTGGGGGATCTGCTGGTTAAACAGCAGCAGATAGACGGTATTTTCGAAGGTATACACCGAGAAATCCCCGCCTTCCAGCTGAGAAAGATCGCTATAATATACCGGTCCCCCGTCTCCCCGATCCTCCAAAAGCAAGGAGAGGTTTTCCTCTTGAGGGCGGGTGGTGTACAGATAGACGGTACAGACTGGCAGGGAGCCGGATGCAGCATAGCTTTCGTTGGGAAACAGGCCGATGTATTTGTCGTTGTTCCAGCTGCCAACGGTATAGGGGCCGTTAAAAATCAGGGTGCTCAGAGAGAGGCCGTACCGGCCGTTGCATCCATGAAAAAAATCCTCCCGGCAGGGCATGGCGGCGGCAGTGGTCAGCAGCTCGGTAAAGAAAAGATCCGGCTGTTCCAAGGTAATCTGTAACGTATGATCGTCCAGAGCTTTTACCCCTAGCTGAGACACCGGCAAGCTACCCTCCAAGACTGCGGAGGCATTGCGGATACCGATAAAATCCTGTGCGTTTGGGGCGGGGGAACTGGTTTGAAACAGCCTTTGAAAAGCGAAAACAAAATCGTGGGCGGTGAGCGCAATCCCGTCGGACCATTGGAGGTTTTCTTTGAGATAAAATGTATATGTACATCGGTCCTGTGAAAGGAGATAGCGTTCTACGGCGGCAGGGACCACCGTCCTTTCCTCATCCAGACGGAACAGACCTTCAAAGCAGTTGAGCACCACCAGCAGCTCATTGGGCTGCTGGGCGAATTGAGGATCCAGGTTCTGTACGCCTTGGGATATATTATACCGGATGAGAGGGCGGGAACGAAGGGAACATCCCGCAGTGGTAAGGGTCAGGGAACAGATCAGCAAAGATAAAAAAATCCATAAAATCAAGCGCCTCATCGAAAAACGCCACATCCCCTTATAACAGTTGAAATGGTCTTTTGGTACATAAGAATAACAGGGTTATTTTAACATGAAAAACCGGCATAGCGCAATTGTGAAAACGTAAATAAACCGTGAATGGCACAGAAAATTAACGGATGGTAATATTTGCGCAGAATATAATCCATTCAAAAAATTTTTATCATCCGTTATAAACCCGCTTGGAAAAGCCGAAAGAGAGACGCCTGCCAAAAAAATCGGATAAAAACTGCCGATTTGCTGGTTGACAACCGTATCGGATGCTTTTAGAATAATAAGTGCGTGCAGAAATGAATACACATTATATAGGTTGCTTTTGATATAAAAACACAATATATTGTGATTTATAGACAGGTTCCCCCAGTGGGTTCCTTCAAGCGGGAGGAGAGGAAGCAGATTATGTTGGAGACAATTGTGAAGCGGGATGGACGGATTGTACCATTTGAGCTGTCCAAGATTGCGGATGCGGTATTCAAGGCAGCGCAAGCCACCGGAGGCCGGGACTATGACACGGCCATGTCTGTTGCCAAAGAGGTGGAGCGCTATCTGGAGGAAACGCTGCACTGTACCCAGCCCTCGGTGGAGGAGATCCAGGACGCTGTGGAGAAGGTACTGGTGGAGCGGGGACATGCCCGCACCGCCAAGGAATATATCATCTATCGCGCCAACCGCACCCGGGTGCGGGAGATGAACACCCGTCTGATGAAGATTTATGAGGATCTGACCTTCCAATCGGCGGCGGAAAACGATATCAAACGGGAAAACGCCAACATCGACGGGGATACCGCCATGGGGACCATGCTCAAATATGGTTCCGAAGGCGCCAAACAGTTTGACGAGATGTATGTGCTGTGTCCCGACCACGCCAAAGCCCATATTGAAGGGGATATCCATATCCATGATCTGGATTTTTATACCCTGACCACCACCTGCTGTCAGATTGATCTGCAAAAGCTGTTCCACGGCGGTTTTTCCACCGGCCATGGTTTTTTGCGGGAACCCAACGATATCCAGAGCTATTCTGCTTTGGCCTGTATCGCCATCCAGTCCAACCAGAACGATCAGCATGGCGGGCAGAGCGTTCCCAATTTTGACTATTCCATGGCGGAGGGTGTTGCCAAAACCTACCGCCGCCACTATCTGACCAATCTGGGGAAAGCCATTGAGCTGCTTTCGGGGACAGAGGATGGGAAAGCCGCCGCAGACCAGGTGCTGGAGACGGTAAAGGCCCACAAAGGTTTGACCCCGGTGCTCTCCGGGGACAACGGTTACGAGCAGGAGGAATCGGAGGAGCTGACAAGCCGGTACGGCGAGGAGATGGCGGCAAAGATCCAGCAGTTTGCCAGAAAATACGCCTTAAAGGAAACCGACCGCAGCACCTATCAGGCGATGGAAGCGTTGATCCACAACCTCAACACCATGCACTCCCGGGCGGGGGCGCAGATTCCCTTCAGTTCCCTCAATTACGGCACCGATACCAGCGCCGAGGGGCGTCTGGTGATGAAAAACCTGCTGCTGGCCACCGAGGCGGGGCTGGGCAACGGGGAGACCCCCATATTCCCCATTCAAATCTTCAAAGTGAAGGAAGGGGTCAACTACAATCCCGGGGATCCCAACTACGACCTGTTCCAGCTGGCCTGCCGGGTATCGGCCAAGCGGCTGTTCCCCAACTTCTCCTTCATCGATGCGCCCTTTAATCTGCAATATTACAAGGAGGGCCATCCTGAGACGGAGGTGGCGTATATGGGCTGCCGTACCAGGGTGATCGGCAACGTTTACGATCCCCAGCGGGAGATTGTCAACGGCAGAGGAAACCTCAGCTTTACCTCCATCAATCTGCCCCGTCTTGCCATCAAGGCCAACGGAAACATCGAGCAGTTCTTTGAGGAGCTGGAGAAAAAGATCGATCTGGTGATCCAGCAGCTGCATCATCGGTTCCGTATCCAGTGCGCCAAGAAGGTGAAAAATTATCCTTTCCTGATGGGACAGGGCATCTGGCTGGATTCGGATAAACTCTCTGAGGACGATACGCTGGAGGAGGTGCTGCGTCATGGTACCCTCACGGTGGGCTTCATTGGTTTGGCGGAATGTCTCAAGGCCCTGGTGGGCAAGCATCACGGGGAATCCCAGGAGGCTCAAAATCTGGGACTGGAGATTATCGGCTTTATGCGCCGGAAGATGGATGAGGAAACCCAGCGCAGCGGACTCAACTTCTCGCTGATCGCCACCCCGGCGGAGGGGCTTTCCGGACGTTTTGTCAAGATGGACCGCAAACGTTTCGGCGTGATCCCCGGTGTGACCGACCGGGAATATTACACCAATTCCTTCCACATCCCGGTGTACTATGAGATCTCCGCCTTTGAGAAGATCCGTCGGGAGGCGCAGTATCATCCGCTGACCAACGGCGGGCATATCACCTATGTGGAGTTGGACGGCGATCCCACCGAGAATCTGGAAGCCTTTGAGCAGGTGGTGCGCTGCATGAAGGAATCCGGCGTGGGATACGGTTCCATCAACCATCCGGTGGACCGGGACCCGGTGTGTGGGTTTACCGGAATCATCGGGGACAGCTGCCCCAGATGCGGCAGAACCGAACAGGACGGCGGTCCCAAATTTGAGCGGATCCGCCGCATCACCGGCTATCTGGTCGGTACGCTGGACCGTTTCAACGACGCCAAGCGGGCCGAGGTGGAGGATCGGGTCAAACACGGCGTCTCCTCGCTGGAAACGCTGTGATCGCGGCACAGGCCAACCGGTAGATCGCCGGGATGGTCCAACATGAGAGAAGATGGTTTGGTGCGCTGCAAAGCCGTTGCAGCGCACCTTATCCTTTGGGAGGAATCAGCAATGGAGGAGAGGATGCTTCGGATTGCCGGTGTGGTGCGGGAATCTATTGTGGATGGGCCGGGACTGCGGTTTGTGGTGTTTGTACAGGGATGCCCCCATCACTGTCCCGGATGCCACAATCCCCAGTCCCATGATTTTTCCGGCGGGCAGCTGTATCCGGTGGAGCGGATTTTGGATGAAATCTGTAAAAACCCTATGATTCATGGGGTGACCTTCAGTGGAGGGGAACCCTTCTGTCAGGCGCAGGCGTTGTCCCAGCTGGGGCAGCTCATCAAGGATCGGGGGATGCATCTGATGACCTATACCGGATATCGGTTTGAGGAGCTGATGCAGATGGGAGAAACGCAGCCGGAAATCCTGTCGCTGCTGCGGGTGTGCGATGTGCTGGTGGACGGTCCCTTTCTCCTCTCCCAAAAGAGCCTGATGCTGCATTTCCGGGGCAGCCGCAACCAACGGATTTTGGATGTCCCCAAAAGTTTGCGGGCAGGGTCTGCCATATCGGTTCCCTGGCAGGATGGCGAGATCCGCGGATAGATTTCGCCAGTCCGGGATGGGGATAGCCGGTTTTCCCCTTTCTCCAAGAAAATTGCAGCTGTGCAGTTGACTTTTTTGTAGCGACTGTTACAATAATGTATAGGAATGTTGTTGGCTGCGAAAGAGGGGAAAAAATGGCAGAAAAGCGAAAATGGATCGGGATGGGATACAATCTTCCGGTAAATCCGTCCAAAAATCGGGTATATGTCTGGCGAAAGCTCAAAGAGGCCGGGGCGGTATATTACAAGCAGGGGGTTGCGATTCTTCCCTATCAAAAAGAGAAGCTGGCCTTTTTTCTCCGCCTCACCGAAAAGATACGGGGGATGGGTGGCGAGGCGTCTATTATTGAGATCAGCTTCTTCGATCCTGCCGACGAGCGGGAGTTGATCGGCCGGTTTATCGAACAGTCCAGCGCCGAATATCGGGAACTGCTCAGCGAATGCCAACGTATGTTGGAGGAGCTGCGCCGCTGCCCGGATCAGCAGATTGCCCGCATCAAACAGGAGGATCTGCTGCGAAAGATGGTCAATAAATACGCCCGTATCCGTGCCAGGGACCATTTCCGCCTGCCGCTGTCCGGCGATGTGCGGTATGGGATGCAGTCGATTGCGGAGATCCTGCGGATGTCGGCAGAGGATTTGTTTTTCCAGTTCCAGCGGATGCTGGAGAAACTTTAAAAAAGCCGTAAAAAAACCGGCGCCCTTCCAGTGCAGATTGCTGGAGAGGCGCCGGTTTATCGTTGTATCATTTTCTGTGCTGTAAAAATTGGGTTGCTTTAGAGATTAGGCGGCGGTCGTTTTCAAAGGTTACCATCTGACGCGCTTTTTCGCTGTCCATCCATTGCAGCTCGCTGACCTCCTCCTCCTGTGGGACGGGGGACATTTGGGGATCGATGGAACTGCCCAGAAAATATACCACCTGCTTTTTGATATTGGGTTTGGTATAATACTCTACACACTGGCGAAACCCGCCGATGAGATGGATGGAAAGGCCGGTTTCCTCCCGAACCTCCCGCAGGGCGGTTTGTACCTCCGACTCTCCCGATTCCATATGTCCTTTGGGAAAGGACCAATGTCCGCCAAATTGACTTTTTAAGAGTAAAAACTGCAAAGAGTCCTGATCTTTGCGAAACACAAGAGCGCCGCAGGATTTTTCACGCTTAAGCATACCGTTCAAAGTCCTTTCTCTAAAATTGGGGTAACCGCAGATTGCAAAAACCAGCTACGACTTTTTATCCGCAAAGAGATGGATACGGCAAATTCCCGCATGGCGTTGAGAGACGGCAAAACCAACACCGAAAGAAGAGAGCAGCCCTATGGGGGCTTCTCCTTTCGCTGTGCTGTGTGTTGTGTACTTTGTGTTGTGTGTTGCGTGTTTGTGTCTCAATATCCGGCAGCGACATCAGATCCTGTCGATACCTTACTTTTTACGATACCACGGACGCGACCATATACCGTTGCCTGTTTCGCGCACAAGGTATTACGGATATGCAGTCATCATAAATACTTTACCATCATTATACCATGATAGAGCGCGATTTAAAAGGGATCCGATTTTATTATTCTATCGCCGAGACAGGTGCAGTGATGGGAGAACATTCTTTGGCAATTTTGTAACCCAATTTCAGTTGACAAACGTGCTTGCAGGCAGTAAAATAAAAAGGCTATGAAACTTCATGCGTCTGTAACTCAGCTGGATAGAGTGCGTCCCTCCTAAGGACGAAGTCGGGGGTTCAAATCCCTTCAGGCGCACCATGGTCGTGTGTAGAGCTCGTTCACGTCGGTGGGCGGGCTTTTTCAGCGCCCAATGTCCTTTGATAACAGGATTCACGCGCCGTCAGACGGTTCTCGCATGGACTTTCATGGCAGTCAGTCGCAAGTTCCTGACTCTAAACCATACTACGAAAGGACAAGTGAATTACGTGAAACGGACAAAGGTGTACAAAATGGTGATCTGTGCAATGATCGCCGCAATCTATGCCACCATCAGCCTGGCTTTGGCTCCCATCTCGTTTGGAGCGGTGCAGTTTCGCATCTCGGAGGCCATGACCATGCTGCCGGTTTTTGATCCCATCACCATTCTGGGCGTAACGTTGGGATGCCTGGTGACCAATCTGGTGGGATTTATGACTGGCGCTAATATTTTGGGATGGCTGGACATTATTTTTGGCACGGCAGCGACCCTGATTGCCGCAGTCCTTACCTGGCTGCTGCGGGATATCCGCTTTAAGGGGCTTCCGGTGCTGGCGGCAATTCCTCCGGTTTTGACCAATGCGGTTATCATCGGATTGGAGCTTTGCTATCTGATTGCCGGAGAATTCAACTGGCCAGTATTTTTGGCCAATGCGGTGAGCGTTGGAGCGGGCCAGGTAGTTTCCTGCTTTGTGTTGGGGCTTCCGCTGGTTTGGTGCCTGCAAAGAAACGGCCTTTATAAAAAACTGTTTATACACAGCGATTCCATGGCTCAGTAAAAATCATGCAAACAGATCGACTTGCCGGCTGTTTGCGACTGCGGTCGGAAATCATCTGTTGAGGGAAGGGCTTTTGCCGGGAAACCGGTAAAAGCCCTTTGCACAGTATAGAATCGAAATTTTTCAGTAAATAGGCAATAATTCGTACACAATCTTCCACTATAATAGGAATGACCAGGTTTGACGGTAAGAAACGGAAATATCGGGAGGTGTTTTCAGATGAAATGGTTGGCAGTCCTGTCCTTGACGGCGATGTTGTTTGCTGGATGTGCGCTATCGGTGCAGCAGAGCAGCGCCGTTTCTTCCCATTCTGATGCTCCAGTAAGCTCCAGCTCCAGCTCCAGTTCCAGCTCCAGCGTCACGCAAAGTCAAGCCGTTTCCTCTGGCGTTTCCAGTTCTTCGGAAGTTTCCTCCCACAGCGCTTCTTCCTCTTCCATCAGCTCCTCCTCCCAGCCGGAGGAGGCAGAACAGCCGGACGAAACCCAGCAGGAGAATTTGTGGCATCTGGTACAGACGGAGTTTGAAAAACCGGTATATGGCGCCGAATCCACCCGCATCTATTTTCGTATTTATAACGGCAGCAGCGAGCCGATTTACCTGATGCGCGATTATCAGATGGAGATACAGGAGGAGAATGGCTGGACGCCGCTGGGATCGCAGAAGTTGGATTCCCTCTCAACTCAGTACCCCATTGCATCGGGAGAATCCCGGCTGGTCGGGGTATGGGTGCAATGGTTGCAGCAGCCCAACGAACGGTACGGGGACGGGCGGATTCCTGAGGGAAATTACCGGCTGCAGATCTGCTGCAATCGTGGATATTGGTTTGTGGTTCCCTTTGAGATACAGCCTGACCCTCTGGAGCAGGATACCACCCTCTATGAAATTCGTACCGTCAACGACGATTACCTTACCACCAGCACCTATATCGACTATGAGATTATCAACAAAACCGATGAGGAGTTGGGCTTTTCTTACCACTGTATCCTGGAACGATGGGATGGGGAAGTATGGAAACGGGTGAAGGGAGAGGATTCTATCCCTTCGATTGCCATCATTTTGATGCCAGGAAAATCCACCCGGGAGAGCTATTCGCTGGCCGGTTATTCTCTGCCTTTGGAGCCGGGGCGATACCGTTTGGTCAAAACCCTCCAGCGCAACAATTATTATGCGGAGTTTGATGTGGATGTGAAGATTACCAGACCGGTGGAGGAGTTAACCGTTGGGCCTGCGTCAGAATAAAGATTGTCTTTTACCTTGCCTTTTGCCAAAGGCAAGGTTTTTTTATGGAAATATAGATGGGAGCTTGACATTTTCCGCCGGCATCGTGTTTTATCCGGGGGTGGCGGTATGGGAGGCTTGCATCCTGGGAATCGATTTGATACAATAGGGATAAACTGAAAAGGAACGGCCAAAGTAAGGGTACACAGGTCTTGGAAATGGCTTTGCGATAATAAAACCAAAAGTTCGTGGTTCGGTCACAAGAGTCCAATAGTTCGTTCACAAAAGTATTTTACAATACAGGAAAGCGGCGCACAGACGGCAGTTGCCTGCCCGTAAAATAAGATCGAAAGAAATTTATAGATCAAAGGAGTGTTTTGGATGGACAAGTATATGAAGCTCAAGGATATTCCCAAGGGACAGCGATGGGAACATTTTTGGACATATTACAAGGTGCAGACCATCATCGGTGCATTCGTTGTGCTTTTGGTGGCAATGCTGGTAAAGGGCGTGGTTTTTAAAGAGAAGGTGGACATCTATCTGACGGTGGCCTCCAGCGAATATGCAAGCGATGCGGTTTCCGCGGAGCTGAGCCGTGTGCTCCAGCAGTATGGGGAGGATTTTGACGGCAATGGGGATTTGAGCGTATATGTGGATCAGATCACCATGTCCACCGAATCCTATACCGTTGACCCCGAGATGGTGATGGCCGCACAGACGCGGTTGATTGCCCAGTTCCAGGATAAAAACCAGATCATCTTCCTGATGGATCAGGATATCTACGACTACCTCAATTACGATGAGGAGGGCGAGGATACGGCTATCTTCGCCGATTTGGCGGACACCGTTGGGGGATCGGTCACCCCTCTTCTTGGGGAAGAGACGGACAAACTGTATTTGAAGGATATTCCGGCATATCAGGAGAATGAGCTGCTGCAGCAGCTGCCCCAGGAGATGTTCTTCGTGATGCGCAGAGAGCAGGACGTCAATCCGAAAGGGGACGAGGAGATCGCCGAGATCTATCAGCGCAGTGTGAAGATGATGGAAAATCTGGCTTCCGGTACCGTATCGGAGCTGGCGGCTTCTGCGCAAGAAGCATAAAGCCTGAGAAGGGATGCCCTGCGGATATCGCCAAAGCCGCAAGGGAATCCCTTTTTGTGCGTCAAGAGTGGGAGGAGGGTGCGTATGTTTTTTATTCTGGGAATCTCCCGTGGCGGGAAGTTTTTGACCTATGAGCTGATGGTCCAGTGTCCCCACTGCGGCAAATGGGAACGCTGTGTGATACAGATGCAGTATACCTGTCTGGATTTCTTTTTCATTCCCCTGATCAAATGGGACAAAGAATACCTGCTGCGTATGAACTGCTGCCAGTCCATCTTTCAGTTGGATCCGGAAATCGGGAAACAGATTGCCAAAAAGGAGGAACCGCCTATTTTGGCCGAACATCTGCAGCTGCGCAAAGCCGGTATCGTTCCAGACCATCAGCACCTGTCCCGGCATTCCCAGCCTCCGCGTCCTACCGGGGAGGAGACAAGGGTTTGTCCCCATTGCGGCACAGCCCTCTCCAAGGATCAGCCGGTCTGTCCCGGGTGTGGCGAAGTGCTGCGCTGGGCATAAAGAGAGCCGGGAAGGAATGAAATCCGGCATACGGTGTTGCCGGGTTACATGGGGATGGCAGGATACATAAAATTCGAGCTATTGGTATGTCGTTTTGGAAAAAGCCTTCTGATGCATGTTCTGCGCATCAGAAGGCCTTTTGTTGTAGATGGAGGCGTTTCTTTTTTGGGGGGATTTCGGACAACAAAAGGGGGTTTACAGCAAGAAAACCGGTTCCTGAATGGCGTTGTTGCGGCTTACCTCCTCGGGTGTAAAGGGATAGGGGAGGCGCTGATACAATTCCAACAGTTCCTCCCGGCCCAGAGCACATCCGGCAAAAACCAGAAAGGAACTGCGTACCGGAAAATCTTCAAAATACATGACGTCTTTCGGATAAGGCCAAAGGCTTTTATCGATCAAATATGGGGTAATAAAATCCAGTCCCTTGCGGATATCGGCGCCCTTTTGATTTGGATATTCCCACAGGTTTTCTTTGGGGGTGGAAAGCAGATAACAGAGGGTTACCATATTGTCAATCACGAAAATTGAGTAGTTGTAAGGCTTGGTTCTGGCCAACTCCCGGGGAAAGCTGCCGTCGGCGTCCATCTGTTCCAAAAGGACCTTTTTATAGTGTTGCCGGCAGAAATCAACCAACAGCTGGTTGTCGGTGAACAGCGCGAACACAGCGGCCTGTGCAAAGAAACATACGCCATGGTTGTTGGCGGCGTTCATCTCCTGGATTCCGTTGGAGCTGGTCAGCATCCATCCCAGATATTCTGCAAACCAATCTTTCAGCCCTGCGTAACACCGCTCTGTCATCCCGCCGAGACGTTTCAGGCGCTCGATGGCAAAGGGAACTTCTATCAGATGCAGGGTATCGATGATGCCGATACCGCGTCCGGCGCAGATTCCCGGGATTGCCTGAGCGTAATTTAAGTTGGGATTCATTCTGGTTTTGGGGTCAAGAAAGAATTCCTCAAGGATACGCACCCCATGACCGGCATAAGCAGGGTCTCCGGTCAGCGCATAGGCGATGGATAGGGAGACCACATCGGTGCGCATCTGCCGCATAGCCAGGCGATGTGCAACAAAATTGTCCGGATTGGTTTGGCCGTCCCGCTGGATATAGGGAAGTCCGTCCGTTTTTTTCGGGTCAGGCCACCAGTAATCCCCGTTGGAATAAAAATCATGGATGGTCCCTTCGCTCAAAGGGGCTGTCACGTCTGTGATATGGGCGATGGGCCTTTGCATGGCGTCCTGTGCTTGACGAAGGATCCGTTCTTTTTCGACCGGCAAATGAGTAGGGTCAATACGAAACTGTTTTTCAAAGGATAACACCCAAATTCCTCCTTTTTTTGCTGCTCTTCTGCATTCTATCATATCGGATTGTTTCAGCAAAAAATAGTGGCAGCTCCTAACGATCAGCATCCAATTTTTCAGATATTTTAAAAATTTTCCGATTTATGGATATTTTTCCCTTGCGTATGGGTATCTTTAAACCATCTGACCACAAAAAAGGACTGCATCAAGAGCATTTTTGAAAAAAGTCTGAGTATTGCGAATGCACTATGGATCTTATCAATGGTTCCTTGTGGCGGGTAACGGGATTTGTTATATTGAGATCGGAAATATATGGCTCGAAGGTGAGTCTGCAAGTGGAAAAAGAGGGAGAGATGAGGATGGAGCCCAAGAAAGAAAACCAGGACAATGTTTATGAAAAGCTTCTGCAAAACCACGACCTCTACTGGTCCCAATCCCCGAAAACATGGGATGACGCTGCGTTTTTGGGAAACGGTATGCTGGGCGTTACGATCTATAACGCAGAGCATAAGTCCAAAAGGCAGACCTATCGCTTTGTGATGGGACGTATGGATGTGGTGGCGCATCGGAAGGACGCCTATGCCGCCAGGGTACCGGTAGGGGAGTTTGAGCTGGACTTTGGAAGCTGGATCTATGGAGGCACCACGGCGCGGCTGCGGTTATGGGATGCACAGTTTGATTCTGACGTGATCACAGTGAATGGCAGCGCCACCGTCAGCGCCTATCTTCACAGCCTTCAGGATGTGATGGTGATTGAGGTGCAGACCGATGAGAAAGAGACGGCCCGGATGCAGTGGTATCCATATCCGGCGGTATCCGAAGCGCTGCTGGTGGATGACGGAAGGCCCAATATCGATCAGTATTTCCCGGAGATAGCGGTTGGGGAGGAGACAATCGACGGGGTAAAGGTACATTATCAGCAGTATAACGGTTCAGAGGACGGCTGTACCAGCGCGTGCCTTTGCGTCCCGCTGGACGATACGGGAAGAAACCATTGGTATTATGTTACGGTGCTGTCCGGACACGGCGGGAAGGTGGGCAAAAAGGCGGTGCAGATGCTGCGGGAGGCGGCCGCAATCCCAGCGGCACAGTATCAGCAAAGCCATAGAAAGTGGTGGCATGATTACTATAAACAGTCGATGCTCACCATCCCGGATACCCGTCTGGAGGGGTTTTACTGGATACAGCTGTACAAGATGGCCTGCGCCACCCGGGCGGATAAACTGATTATGGACAATCAGGGCCCATGGACTGGACCAACGCCATGGCCGGGCACCTGGATGAATATGAATGTACAGCTGGCATATTCCCCGGTTTATGCTTCCAACCATCTGGAAATCGGCGCATCTCTCATCCATACCCTGCAAAGGAATATGGAGCATCTGATCGAGAATGTTCCGCAGGAGTTTCGCGGTGACAGCGCCGCCATGGGCCGTTCCATGAGTCATGATCTTCGCTCAGATGTGGGGGATGAGATTGGAAATCTGCCCTGGATTTGTCACTGCTGTTATCTGTATTATCGAAGCTGTATGGACGACACGCTGCTGCGGGACTTCCTCTATCCGCTGCTGCGCCGCTCGATGAACTATTATTTCCATCTGCTTGCACCGGGACAGGACGGAAAACTGCATCTGCCCAAAACCATCTCCCCGGAATACGGTTCTTTCCGCAAACTCAAGGTGGAGGACTGCAACTACGATCTGTTTTTGCTTCACTGGGGAATACAGACACTGAAGGAGATTTGCGACCGGCTTTCGATTGTGGATGAACAGCGCCCCCGCTGGGAGGAGATTGAGAGGAACCTTCCGCAGTACCCTCAGGACGAGACCGGGTACCTGATCGGAAAAGGGGTTCCAATGGAGCATGGACACCGGCACTACAGCCATCTTTTGGGGTTTTATCCGCTGCATATCCTGGACTGTGATCTGCCGGAGAATCGGGAAAAACTGATGGTTTCTTTGCGGCACTGGTTTGGTATGGAAGGGGATCTGCGCGGCTTTACCTTTGTCGGCGCTGCCTGTTTGGCTGCCACCTTGGGGAAAGGCGATGAGGCCATGTGCTATATTCGTTCCGGACTGGAACTGTTTAAGCCCAACACCTTTTATCGGGAGGCAGGTCCGGTGATAGAATCTCCGTTGGGAATGGCCCATGCAATCCTTTATCTGATGATGCAAAGTTACGGCGGTGTTGTTCGCCTATTCCCAGCGCTGCCTTCTGATTGGAAGGATGCGGCGTTTGCCGATTTGCGGGCCGAAGGCGCATTTTTGGTAAGCGCCAAACTGAAGGATCAGCGTCTGGTTATGGCCAAAATCAGCAGCTTGGCAGGAGAACCTTTGCTCCTGAGATGTCCTTTGTGGACAGGGACGGTGTATGGAAAGTATGAGGATGGCAGCGTGGCTGCGTTTGCTCCAAACAACGGCATTTTTTCCATCCCGCTGCAAAAAGGACAGACGGTTCTTCTTTCTCCCGAGCGGGCGTTTGACGAGGAGATAGTTCCTCTTCCCAAACAGTCTAACCTTTGCAACTTCTGGGGTTCCTTCAAACCCTGGAGGTTATATGGAATCCCCTTTTCCGCGGATCATGTACAGTAAAGTGTTCTTTTCTCTGGCCTAAAAAATATAACGATATCAGTGAGGAGTGAGTGTTATGCCAGAACAATTTGCCAACCGGCATATTTGCAGCGATGAGGAGCGTATCGCCTGGTTTCGGGAAGCCAAATTTGGAATGTTTATCCATTGGGGGATCTACGCCCAGCTTGCAGGGATGTGGAAGGGAAAAGAGATCCCGGGAATTGGGGAACAGATTATGCGCTTTGCCCAGATTCCCGCAAAGGAGTACCATGAAATCTGCAAATCCTTCAATCCTGTACAGTTTGACGCAGAAACCTGGGTGAAGATCGCCAAGGACGCAGGGATGCGGTATATCGTGATCACGGCAAAGCATCACGACGGATTTGCCATGTACCATTCCCATTGTTCTCCTTACAATATTGTGGATGCCACCCCCTATGGAAAGGACCCGATGAAACAGTTGGCGGCGGCCTGTCAAAAACATGGGATCCGGCTGTGTTTTTATTACTCCCATTATCAGGACTGGGACGACCCCAACGGGGTGGTAAAGGGGGAGCAGTGGGATACCACCTATCCTGAGGAGCAAAAGGTGTTTGAAACCTATATGAATCAAAAGGCGCTGCCGCAGGTGATGGAACTGCTGACCGGTTATGGCCCCATTGGTATTCTTTGGTTTGATACTCCCGGAGATCTGAGTTACTATAACGCCCGCCGGTTCCGGGATCTGGTGCACGCGATTCAGCCGGAATGTATCGTTGGACCTCGCGTCAGCAACGATCCCCTGGGGGATTATATTGGATATGGGGACAATCAGGTTCCTTCCGGCGCCAACCATCTGCCCTGGGAAACCTGTGCGACGATGAACGATACCTGGGGATTTAAACAGCAGGATCACAACTGGAAGTCACCGGCTACCCTCATCCGTCTGCTGGTCAGCATTGTGGCAAAGGGCGGCAACTATCTGCTCAATGTGGGGCCCACTGCCCAGGGACTGATTCCTCCGGAGAGTGTAGAGCGGCTTCATATCATCGGAGAGTGGATCCGCCGCAACGGTGAAGCTATCTACGGTTGTCAGGGCGGATTGATTCCCTATGAACTGAGCTGGGGCGCCGTCACGGCAAAAGAGAATCAACTGTATCTGCATCTGTTCGACTGGAAGGAAGGCCCGTTTATCTTTACAGGGCTGAAAAACAAGGTGAAATCCGCAAAGGTTCTCGGCACCGGGGAGGAGATCCCCTTTACGCAGCAGAAGGATGGGATAGAAAAACTGGTGCTGACGCTGCCGTCCACCGTCCCGGATCCTTATGTAAGTGTGATTGCGCTGGAGCTGGAAGAGGGCCTTCCGGTGGAGATCGACGACACCATAACCGATTGCGATGGCGAAATCCTGCTCACCAGTGTATCCGCCAAGCGGGAAAATCTGGAGGGAAAAGAGGTTTCACTGGTATTATCCAAGAGTGGAATCATCGAAAACTGGCATCAAACGTCGGATATCCTGACATGGGAGTTTTTGGTTACCCAACCAGGCTCCTTCTCGGTAACGCTGCACACCTTTACAGAAAAATATCCTGAGAAAGACCCGGAAGGCAGTTGGGAAGGGGGACATCGTTTTGTGCTGGAATGCGCAGGGCAGCAGCTGAAGTTCCAGGTTTCGGATGATGAGCGCACCCATCCCAGAGACCTATTCCTTTGGTACGATGTTGCGACCCGCTGCGGCAGGATAAAATTTGAACGGCCCGGACGGTATACCCTGCGGCTGGTTCCCCAATCCCTCTGCTTGGAAAAGGGTCTGGGGCCAAAACTGAAGAGCGTGACGTTGACTGCGAAATGATCCTGGGATTGGGTCGTCAGTTTGACTGCTGTGACGTTGAGCGCCCGCTATGGATGGCGGCCGATGTCCGGGATGGCCAAAATTAAAATGAAAATGCCTGCGCAACCACAAAAACCTTATCCTTCGGTCGCTTGTGGTTGGGCAGGCAAATTTCAGTTGCAGTTTGGATAAGTTGATGGTAATATTACATTGATATTACTCATCTGTGCCGCAATTTTGATGGACGGGAAAGATTTGGATGGCGGTTTTCCATCGTGCAAACTGAGATGGAAAGGAAATAGAATATGAGTACATTGCCAAAAAATCATTGGGTAAATCTACACCGGAGTATGCTTCCGGCGCCGGTAGCAGGTGGGTTCCGGATGGAGGGATATTGGATTTGGTGCGGTTCGGTGGTAAAAGGGGAGGATGGACGTTACCATATGTTTGCCTCCCGTTGGCCCAAAAACCAGCCGATGCATCCCGGATGGCTTTTGGGTTCTGAGGTGGTACGCGCCAGCTCGGATACGCCGGAAGGCCCGTATCATTTTGAAGAAGTTGTGCTTCCGGTGCGGGGACCCCAGTACTGGGATGGACGAATGACCCACAATCCTCATATCAAAAAGATCGGGAACCGGTATCTGCTGTTTTATACCGGCTCCACCCATCCCTTTGCGGATCCCACAGAGACTCTGAAGTTGGATGACCCCTGCGTCATTGTGGCAAGAGCCAATAAGCGGGTGGGAATTGCGGTGTCGGACAGCGTATTTGGTCCCTGGAAGCGGATGGATTCCCCCATCCTTCCCACCCGTCCCGATAAATTTGACAACCTTCTCACCTCCAATCCGGCTCCCTGTGTGAATCCGGACGGTTCGGTGCTGCTGATGTATAAGGCCAGAGGGTATAATCCGCCCCCCTATATCGGACTGCTCCACGGAGATATGACGTTGGGGGTTGCCTACGGACAAACCTATCAGGGACCCTACCGCGTTTTGCAGGATGATCCGCTTTTTCCGCCGCAGGTGAGTTTGGAAGACCCCTTTATCTGGAACAGCGGTTCGGGATATGAGATGATCGCGAAGGATATGACCGGCAATATTTGCGGAGAAAAATATGGCGGTGTGCACGCCTACTCCACAGACGGACGCCACTGGGATATCTGCATGGGAGAGCTTGCCTACTCCCGCAAAGTATTGTGGGATGACGGTGAGACCCGTCTGATGGGAAATTTGGAGCGTCCCTTTATCTTGTTTGACGATATGGGAAAACCCACCCATCTGTTTTTTGCTACCTCAGACGGGACCAACGGTTTCCATGACGCCACCCAGACCTGGAACATGGTGATTCCTCTTAAGCGGGAATGATGCGATAAAACTCTATTGGATTACGGATGGATACTGCCGGAGCAAAAAATGTTGCGGCTGTTCTCTATAATTTTTGTAACCGGGAGGCAATACATATGAAGATGACATTCCGTTGGTATGGTTCCAACAGCGACAGCGTATCCCTCAAGCAGATCAAACAGATTCCAGGTATGTCCGGCATTATGGGATTTCTGGATTACAAAGCAGCGGGGGATGTGTGGAGCGAGGAGGAGATTAAATCCTATATCGACGAGGTACACGCAGCCGGACTGGAGTGCGAAGTGATCGAGTCGGTCAATGTACATGAGGACATCAAGATGGGACTCCCCACGCGAGATCGCTATATCGAAAATTATTGCCAGACCATCCGTAATTTGGCCAAATATGGGGTGAAGGTGATTGTATACAATTTTATGCCGGTGTTTGACTGGCTTCGCACCGATCTGGCTCGGGAAATCCCGGAGGACGGCTCCAACAGCCTGTATTTTGACGAGGCGGAGCTGGGAGATATGACCCCCGTGGATTTGGTGCGCAACACCATCGACAACTGCAATGGCTTCTCCCTGCCTGGATGGGAACCTGAGCGGCTGGCGGAGCTGGAGAGTACCCTCAAACGGTATGAAACCATCACACCGGATGACCTGCGGGCCAACTATAAATATTTTCTGGATGGTATCATCCCCACCTGTGAGGAATGCGGCGTTGTGATGGCCTGCCATCCCGACGATCCCGCCTGGCCGATCTTTGGCCTTCCCCGGATTGCCCACAGCCAGGAGGACTATGACAAGATCATCAAACTGCACGATTCCCCCTACAACACCGTATGCCTGTGCACCGGCTCCCTGGGCTCCAATCCGGACAACGACATTCCCGCGATCATCCGTCATTTTGGAGAGATGAACCGCATCGGATGTCTCCATGTGCGCAATGTGAAATATCTGGGGTATCATAAATTCCGGGAAGCGGCGCATCTGTCTGAGACTGGTGATCTGGATCTGTACGAGATCATGAAAGCGGTGTACGATACCTGTCCGGATACCTATATCCGTCCCGACCATGGCCGGATGATCTGGGATGAGGTGGGCCGTCCCGGTTATGGCCTGTACGACCGCGCGCTGGGAGCCTGCTATCTCAACGGCCTTTGGGAAGCCATCTGCAAGGGAAACGCCAAAAAGTAAAATGGAAAGCGTTTTTGTTGCGGTTTTGGTTTGCTTTAAAAAATATCCCGCCTGCTTTTGACAGGCGGGATATTTTTTTCAAAGAAGCGACGTTTTGAGAGCCTCAATTATTTCAGATGGAAAGCCACCTTGATGTCATCGATCTCCTGCTGGTTGATGGAGACGATCTCTCCCAGTTCCTTGGAGGCGATGATGGCCTTAGCCGAATACTCAGCCACCTCCAACCGGTCGTAGGCGTTGAGCATACTGCTTCCGGTGACGATGACGCAGTCGTTTTGCACCATGGCGATGGGGGTACTCTCGTCAAAGACGGCTGCCGTCTCCTTGGGCTTGAGATAGATGGAACCAAATTCCAGTTTGGGAATATCCCGCATCAGAATGTAGCTTTCAGGAATGGTTTTGGAGTCCAACATCTGGTCCGAAACCACAAAAGCCATAATGTTCGGCGGATGGGCCAGAATGATAGAATTGACGTGGGGATGCTGTTTATAGATCTCACGGTGCAGCTCTACCGAACGGCTGGGTTCCTTTCCCAATTCCTTATACTCCCCGTTGATGCGCACCAGATCCTCGGGCTCCAGATATTTTCTATCCTTGCCGTGAGGGTTGATGATAAAGCTGTCGTTATCCAAGCGCTGGGAATAGGTTCCCTGGGTGCTGGTGAACAGTTCCTGGTGATAAGCGCGATGAATCAGATTGCACATATCCCGGCGGGCGGCCTTTTCCTCGCTGGAAATCTTGTTGGCGATAAACTCGTCCATTTTGAGTACTTGTTTGTTTTTATACCAGGTAATCTGCTCATCCGACAGGGAGGTGGGCTTTCCGATACGGGTAGCCTCAATTTCCAAACGGGCACAGAAATCCAGCGTCTCAAAGGATTTGAAAGCATCGGACATGGAATTTGCTCCAACTACAACGCCGTGATTTTCCAGCACAACGGTGTTGAACCCTTTTTTGAACTCCTCCGCAATCTTCTCTCCCAGATCCGTACTTCCGGGCAATCCATATTTGGCGATGGTGATATCGCCGCAGGTGAACTTCACGTTGGGGATGATGCTGGTGTTGGGAATCTTGCGAACGATGGAGTAGGCCACCAGTGCCGGAGGATGTGCATGGAGCACAGCCCGCAGATCAGGACGCATCTGATAGATCTTTTGATGGAACGGATACTCCGAGGACGGTTTATGTATACCCTGTATGGTTCCGTCGGCTTTGATGCACACGATGTCGTTGCGGGTTAGGTTACCTTTATCGATGCTTCCCGGTGTGATCCAGATATCGCCGTTGTCATCTAAGATGGAAAGATTTCCGCCGGACATGGTGGTCATTCCGTATCCGTAAATACGTTCCATAATCATGACCAGCTGGTCAGCCGGATGCATCATATTCATATTCATGAGACAAATCCTCCTTTTTTAGAAATTGGCGACGTCTACCCAAATTGCCTTTTTGACCTTTTTGGGTAGGTTTGCCTTACTTTTATTATAACGTAGCGATAGAGTAAATGCAAACAAATATTTTTCAGAATATGAAAGTGCTTCAGTGATAAATGTATATAGCTGCATATTTTTATCGAATAATTACACATAATACAGTCCGTTAAAATCATTTGTTTTGTTATAGTTGTATATAGATTTCTTGAAATTGTAAATAGAATGTGATAACATAGTTGGAGAAAAGATATTCGTTTGGATAAATAAACTTGTGTGACAAGTAGAGTGGGTATGTAGGAGGCGTATTATGGTATATTGGAAAGAGTTTTTTCGCAGGGACAGTAAAATATTCCATAAGTTTTTTGTTTCCTATATTACCATTTTAATTATATCTAGTATTTTAGTAACATTTTTATACTTTCAGTTTTGCCGTGTGATTGAGCAGATCACCGTTGAGAGTTATAAAACGATGTTGGAACAAAGTGCAGTCTCTCTCGATCAGGATATCGTCAATATCGACTCCACATTCTACACATTTTCCTCCAATACCCAAATTGATAAGGTGATCAATTCACAAACCCTGTATGAAAAAGAAAAATTCAGCGAGATCAAGACCATTTATGATTTTATGCCTCAGGTGGATACCGGAGAACCTAAGACCTATCTGATTATACCCAAACAGGATGTGGTAATCTCCGCCTCCAGTACCTTTCGCTATTCGCTGTTTTATGATTATTTCATCAACCATGAAGATATTTCTGAAACGCTGTGGGATTCTATCATCCGTGAAAACCACTATGATTTGTTGATCGGCGGAAGTTACGATGAAGATGGAATTTACCGCAATGCTCAAAATCTATACCACGTACGCAGTATGCCGGTCGGTTCCCGCAATCCCAGCGCCATTATGTTTACCATCATCTCTAAAGAGCGGTTGGATTATTTTTTTTCAGAGGACTTTAGATGAAAACTGCTACATTTATGTTGCGGATTCTCAGGGAAACGTTTTATATAGCAATAATCAGACGGCGCTTTCCAATCCTGGTGAGCTTTCCCGTTTACAGATGGTTCCCCATCAGGATGTATATTTACAGGGAGAACGCTACCTTTGCGCTTCTTATATTGCGCCCAACAGTGGGCTGTGTTTTATGGCGCTGACCCCGGCCGAAAGCGTATTGGCAGAAGCGAAAAAGATACAATATCAGTATCTCGCATTGGTTATTTTGTCTCTTCTGGTGGCGTTGGTACTGGCGATCCTTTTTTCTTCCAAAAATTCTCGTCCGTTGGAAGATATTATGTCCCTGTTGGAGAGCAATTTCTCAGATTATCGCCCCGAAGGGGTCAACAGCTTACACGCAGCGATCTCCAACCTGATCGCCAGCGATAAACGTGCCCAAAAGGTCATCGAATCCAATCTGCCTTTTATACGGGCGGAGCAGAGAAAACGACTTTTGATGGGCGAGCTGATTGCCAATGAAGGCCAGGGAGATATGATGCTGGAGGATATCACCGGAAAGGTTTTCAATGTGTTGGTGATTGAAATCATCAGTCTTCCCGGCACCGATTCGCTGCGTTCCTTGTTGGAAGCCAGCATTATCAAAGAACGGCTGCGCGGTTACGAAAAACGGTATGGCCATCTTCGCGGTTATTTTGTGGACTTAACGGGAAATGTCTGCGCCATGTTGATTGCTTGTGACGAGGTGAGCAGT
Organism: Ruminococcaceae bacterium UBA1405; assembly: GCA_002305685.1. Classification (GTDB taxonomy): domain Bacteria; phylum Bacillota; class Clostridia; order Oscillospirales; family Ruminococcaceae; genus UBA1405. The sequence goes on along the minus strand of DBQB01000017.1, from coordinate 24,430 downwards.
ACCGTTAACCGGCAGCAACTGGAATCTTATGCCAATGATATCTTTACCGATTTGACCGAGGATGGCAAGGTGATGCTGAAATTTGCTGCCGGTGTTTTTCAGGACTCACTCTCGGATGTGTACTACTCTTACTTTATCGCAAAAGATCTTTTGGACAGCGGCATTGTGGAACCCAACAGCACCATCATTTGGCAGCATGCACAAGGAAAAGATTTTGGATATCATTTTCCCATTCAGATTGAGCAGCGATTGATTGCAGCGGCATCCAAAGGGAATACCGAGGAAATTCACAAGCTGATGCAAATTATATATAATCAAAACTTTGAAGAGAATAAAATTCCGGATCTGATGGTGACAAGACTTTATGACGAGCTCAATGGCGTTATATTTAAACTTATCTCCCAGCTTAGTGAATCTTTGAGTACGGAGATCACAGACCGCATCATTCAAAATATTAAGGAAATCAAGAAGCATCAAAATATTTTATCCCCAGACCGGTTGCTGAGTGCTTATGAGGACACACTTATGTTTATTGGATACTGCGTTAAGCCTCGTCAGAGATCTCGCAGTGCCAATATGAAACCTCAGTTTACAGCATACATGAAAGAGCACTATACCGATCCTGCTTTTGGATTGTCGGTGCTGGCGGATCACTTCGATTTTTCTGAGATTTATATATCACAACTTTTTAAAGCAAATATGGGAAGCACCTTTTCCGATTATCTGGAACAGCTTCGGATTGAAACGGCCTGTTCGCTTCTTCGGGATACCAACCTGACCATTGCGGATATTTCGCAAAAATCGGGTTATTACAGCCCTCATGCATTTCGCAGGGCTTTTAAGCGGGTAACAGGGATTCTTCCTACCGATTACCGTATGTTAAATTGATATTTATGTTGTTTGCACACAAAGAAAGGAGCTCCGAGGGTGGAACTCCTTTCTTTGTGTATATATGGTATTTTTAGCGGAACGATATTGTCTGTCAGAGATAAAATAGACGGCTTCGGCCCTATATTTTTGGCGTCAGGGGATGGAGCAGCGTGTGGAACAGGTTTGAAGATAGAGAATGTACCTTATCATTTCTATGGTACCTTCGCAAATTTTCTTGATAACATCGCTGTTTTTCGATGGTAATTACGATGGTTACGCAGATATTATGAACTGTTTCTTTACGGAATGTGAACCAATCGTATAAACTGAATTCAGAAAGCCGGACAGAGTTGCTGTTGGAGAACAGAGCAGATTGTGAAAAGAACCAGCAACGAGAATCCGGCAAAAGATTAAAGGAGGGCTTGTCTTGAATATGAAAAGAACATTGGCAATGGTACTTGCTGTAATGATGGCAGTTTCGGTTGTCGGCTGTTCCAGTTCCACCAGCAGTTCTGGTGATTCCAGCGCGGGAAGTACCGCAGATTCTGCTTCCGCGGGTTCCTCAAGTACACAGACAGACAGCACAGACGGTTCTTATGTGAATCCTCCCGGGGAATATCCGATTGTAAATGAAAAGATTTCCTTGGAAGTGGTAGTCGGAAACGATGGTACCATCATCGAAGATCTGGAAACCAATGGATTCACCGCTTGGTATGAAGAGCTCACCAACATTCATATCGACTGGAACGTCATTGTTGGTGGCAGCAATGTCGTCCAAGAAAAGGTACCGCTGATTATGGCTTCCGGAGATCTGCCCGATATCCTTATGGGTGGTTCCATGTCTGCGGCGGAACTGTTGTCCTATGCGGATCAGGGACTGATTATTCCTTTGGATCCATACTTTGATGATTATGCGCCCAACATCAAAAAGGTGTATGAGGAAGTGCAGATGGCCAGAGATTCTTCTTTGACGCCAGATGGCCATGTCTATGCGCTCAACCGTTTGGTGGATAGCTTCAATGAGAGTATGCCCAAACGTGCGTGGATCTATCAGCCTTGGTTGGACACCCTGGGCCTGGATATGCCCACCACCACCGAGGAATTCCGCACAGTGCTGGAAGCGTTCCGGGATCAGGACCCCAACGGCAACGGCCTGAAAGACGAGGTGCCCTTTGCCGGTTCCGATTCCAGCGCCAATGGCGAGATAGATAGCTTCATCCTCAACTCTTTCCTGTACTACGACAGAGCTACCTATGGTTTGGAACTGTTGGAGGACGGAACCGTCCGCTGCAACATCGGTTCCGAGGAATACCGAGAAGGTTTGCGGTATCTCCATGGTTTGCTGGTAGACGGCCTGTTGGCTCCTGAAACCTTCACCCAGGACAGAAACGCTCTGAAGGCGTTGACCGAGGGCGGAGAGGTCAATCAGCTGGGCGCTGTAACAGCATTCTACTGGGGCCACTTCACCAACGAAAACGGTGAAAAGGGACGTGATAAAGAATTCGTTGCCATCCCGGTACTCAAAGGACCTGAGGGCGTTCAGTATGCTTACGACAGAGGAACCCTGATGAACGGTCAGCGTTTTGAGATCACCAATGCCTGCGAGTATCCTGAGGCGGCAATGCGCTGGGCCGACTACTTCTATGATGCTGACGGCATGATGGAGATGGGATACAGCGTCAACGCCGGTAAAGAGGGCGTTGACTGGAAGAAAGCCGACGAAGGCGTTCTGGGTATTGACGGCGAGCAGGCCAAGTATGAATACATCGTTGCTCCCGGACAGAAGCAGAACAGCTATTGGTTCCAGCTGCCTGCTTATTATGAAAGCGCCGATTACATCAACTCCTGGGCGGCGAACCTGCCTTCCTCCAGAAAGGAAGTTTTCGGAAACGCTGAGTCCGAGGCCAAGTATCTGCCTTATTCCGCTCTGGATAAGAGAGTAGCCATCTACTTCCCGGCTCCTGAGTATGCCACCGAGTGGACCGATCTGCAACTCAATATGAAGACAACGGTAGAGAAATATAGAGCCGGCTTCATTATGGGTGACTATGATCTGGATGCCGATTGGGATCAGTATCTGGCAGATCTGGAGGTTTCCGGTATGGAGCGCTATGCGGAACTGGCTCAGATTCTGCTTGAGCAGACCGCAGCGGAATAAACCTATTCTCGCATTCCCTTTGGTTTTGGTAAAGAAATGTTGGGAAGCTGGCCGGGAATCCTGTTCGGCTTCCCATTTCTTTGAGGTTCTGGTGTATTCGTCATGTCTGAGAAGGGAAAATACATATGAGTAAAAGTAATGGGATTGATACGGAAGATATCGTAGCGACTGGAAAAAGCAAGAAAAAAAGAAACGGCTTTTTAAATGAAATGCATATCAACTGGCAGCTATATGTAATGTTGATACTGCCGGTGGCTTATCTGTTGATTTTTGCCTATGGCCCCATGTTGGGAATACAGATTGCCTTTAAAGATTATAAGATGGCAGAGGGTATCTGGGGAAGCAAATGGATTGGGTTTGACCATTTTATCCGATTCTTTAAGTCGATGCAGTTCCCTCTGGTCATGAAAAACACTCTGTTTCTCAGCCTGTATAATCTGTTGATTTCCACCCCTATGGCGCTTTTTTTGGCGGTGTGCGTCAACTATCTGACCAATGCCAAATATAAAAAGACAGTACAGATGATCACCTATGCGCCCCACTTTATCTCCGTAGTGATCATGGTCGCCATTATGAACCAAATGTTGGCGACCAGAACCGGTATTGTCAATAATATCATTGAGCTTCTGGGATTTACCAGAATCGAATTTTTGGGGAAAGCGCAGTATTTCCGCCATCTTTACGTCTGGTCAGGGGTGTGGCAGGAAGCCGGATGGAACTCCATCATCTACATCTCTGCCTTGGCAGGAATCGATCCTCAAATCCATGAGGCCGCAATTGTGGACGGCGCTACTAAGATTCGTCGTATCTTTTCCATTGATCTGCCCAGCATTATGCCTACCTTTATCATCCTTATGATTATGAATGTGGGCCGTATTATGAATGTAGGCTTTACAAAGGTATTTGCGATGCAAAACACCTTGAACAAGACCTATTCCGAAGTAATTGAAACCTATGTGTACAATATCACATTTACCTCAGGGCTTCCCAACTATTCTTATACGACGGCAATTGGATTGTTTAACTCTGTGATTGGTGTCATTCTGATCACCGTGGTCAATGGGCTCTCGCGCAAATTGACAGAATCCAGCTTGTGGTAAAGGAGGGAAACAATATGCGTAAAAAGAATGGACATCCCGTTTCGGATTCTTTTCCGGATAAGGTTTTTAACGTAACGATTACAATTATTACATTTATCTTTATCATCCTGTGCGCATATCCCCTGATTTATGTGGTCAGCGCATCGTTTTCGGATCCTATGGATATCTTTGCGGGAAAGGTTTGGCTGCTTCCCAGTAGCCCTACCTTAAAGGGCTATAAAACGGTTTTAGATTATCCGGATGTTTGGATTGGTTACGGAAACAGTGTGTTCTATACGGTTTTTGGTACCCTCATCAATGTGTTTATGACGGTTTTGGCGGCATATCCTCTTTCCAGAAAGGATCTCAAATACCGCAAACCGATTATTATGCTCTTTACCTTTACCATGCTGTTCAACGCCGGCATGATCCCCAATTATCTTTTGGTCCGGGATCTGCATCTGCTCAACACCAGATGGGCGCTGCTGATTCCAGGGGCCATCAGCGTTTACAACATGATCATTGTAAGGACCTTCTTTATGAGCAACATTCCCGATGAACTTTTGGAGTCTGCTCGTCTGGATGGATGTTCTGATTTCCGTTTCCTGCTCAATATTGTACTTCCCCTTTCCGGGGCAGTCATTGCAGTAATCACCTTGTATTATGCGGTGGGGCATTGGAATCAGTATTTCAATGCGGTATTATACCTGACCGATAAAAACACCTATCCGTTACAGGTGTTCCTGCGCAATATTTTGCTGGAAAATTCCATCAACGACCTGTCTGCCGGCAGTGTTGCCAACGAGAGTGAGAGAACCTATCTCAATGAATTGCTAAAATACTCGCTGATTGTGGTAGCCAGTGCGCCTTTGCTGGCAGTTTATCCGTTCATACAAAAATATTTTGTCAAAGGCGTTATGATCGGTGCGGTCAAAGGTTGATTTGTTTGCGCGAAACGGATTGCCCATATCTGCTTGTCTTTTTATAGACATTGGTATTTTCCTCTCTCAAGGAGACGCCGTCAATTCTCCGACATACCAAAAGATGCCGGAAGGATTGGCGGCTTTCTCTATGGAAACAAGAGGGAGTCGCTTGTGTTTCCAGATGGCATATTGTATAATTATGCTATCAAATGAAAATCTTTCACTGGGAGGTCGATGAATTTGAAGGTTATCGAGATGTATCAGAGCGTTCTGGATTTGGTGGGGCTGGAAACGATGCCCGAGGATTCCGGCATTGTCTATGACAACGGCAAGGATGTGAAAAAGGTGCTGGCCGGAATCGATATGGACTGTACGATGTTGATGCTGGCAAAACAGCTGGGCTTTGACTGTGTGGTGCAGCATCATCCCAACGGCATCATCCATCCCAACGGGGCGGATCTTTTCAGCCGGGATCATATGAAAAAACTGATGGAATGCGGCGTACCCATCAATGTGGCGCAGAAACTTGCCTATCAGACCCATGAAAAGCGCAAACAGCGGGTGCATTCCCGCAACCGTACCCAGATGCAGGATGTGGCCAAACTGCTGGACATCAGCAATATGGCATACCATACCCCGGCGGATATGCTGGCGGAGCGCACGGTGCAAAAGCGGATGGATGGGCTGATGGAGCGCAATCCCATGTGTACGGTGCAGGATGTCATCGACGAGCTGATGCAGATTCGTGAATACCGCGAAGCGCTGGAAGGACAGCAGCCAGAAGTTTGGGTAGGAAAGCCGTCCAGCTTTGCGGGAAAGATTTATGTGGAGATGTACGGCGTAGGCGCCCCATCGCTGGAGGAATACATCGCCTGTTCCGAGGCAGGGGTGGGCACCTTTGTGGGGATGCACGCTACCCCGGAAGTGATCGAAGGGCTGCAAAAACACGGAAAATCCAATCTGGTGATTGCGGGACATATGGCCAGCGATTCGGTGGGCTTCAACCAAATTTTGGAAGCCTGGGAGAAAAAAGGCGTAGAAGTAGTGCGCATCAGTGGAATTGTATAAACGATGGAAAAGGCTCTGCCGGTACCGAAATAATGGACCGGCAGAGCCTTTATTTTGGTTGTTAAGCAGCAACGAAAACGTTGGGGCTTTAACCCTCGGTGATGGGGATAGCTGGCCGGATACCCGCCATCTGTTGTTTATAGATATGAACAAAGTAGATCAGCTCTGCAATGGCCGTAATGCTCCAGGAAAAGACGTAGAGCAGGTACAGAGAAAGAATGGTGTGGAAGTAGGCAAAGATGGTGTAGACCCAGATAATCCGGAATACGCAGGAGCCCATGATGACGATCATGGTGGGAATCACACTCTTGCCCAGTCCCCGGCAGGCCGCAATGGGGCAGTCCATGAAGGCGGAGATGCCGTAGGATAATCCCATTACCGTCAGGCGGTGCATACCCGCCTCGATGACTTCCGGTTCGGTGGTAAAGATGGAGAGGAAATTCCTGCCAAATACCACCAGGGAACAACCCATAATGGCGCCTATGCCGAAGGAATAGGCAAGGCTGATGAGAAAGCTTTTGATGACCCGGTCCTTTTTTCCCGCTCCAAAGTTCTGCCCCATGAAACTGGAACAGGCGGTATAGAATGCCGCCATCACATCATATACCAGCGCATCGGAGTTGGCGGCGGCGGAATTCCCTTCCACCATGGTGGCGTCGAAGGAGTTGACGCCGGCCTGGATAAACAGGTTGGCCATCTGGAAGATGGCGTTTTGCATTCCGGCAGGGATTCCAAGCAACAGAATCCGTTTGGCTTTGGAGGAGGTTAGGCGCAGGGCGGAGAGATGCAGCGCATGGATTCCACTGCTGCGAAACAGCGAGATTAGGATGAGGATGGCGGAGATGTATTGGGAGATGATGGTGGCAAAGGCAACGCCGTCCACACTCATTCCCAGTACCAGCACAAAAAACAGGTTCAAAATTACATTGATTACTCCGGCTGTGGTCAGAAAATACAGCGGCCGTTTGGTATCGCCGACGGCGCTGAGTACACCGTTGCCGAAGTTGTAAATTGCCATGGCCGGCATACCCCAAAAATAGATATGCAGATACAATGTGGCGCCATCGATCAGCTCATCCTTGGTGTTGAGAAGTTCCAGCAGCGGACGAGCAAAAAGCAGGCCGATGATCAGGATCACAATACCGGTGAGCAGACAGAGGATGGCCGAGGTATGGACCGTTTCCTCCACGTCCTTGCGGCTTTTTGCACCGACAAACTGCGCCACCAACACGTTCACGGCGCTGCCCATCCCCATCAGGATGCCGGTGAAGAGCGCTACCATGATCGAGGTGGAGCCTACGGCGCCCAGCTCCCTGGGACCGCAGAAGCGGCCAACCACCGCCACGTCTGCCATATTGAATAGAACCTGTAAAACGTTGGAGAGAATCAAGGGAAGGCTAAAGGTGAGAATCTGTTTTCCGAGAGGGCCTTCCGTCAAAGAATGGGTTTTGGTGTGCATATAATGCTTCTTTCTGCTGTTCGCCTTATTTTTTGTTGGGTCTTGTCGGTCTTTCGAGCGGTTTCCGCTTTTTCAAATATGGGAAAACAGGAAAGCCGCGGATATTATAACACGTTTACGGTCAAAGCGCTATACAAAATTGCTTTTTTTGTCCTGTGCGGACGTATCTTTTCCGGTGTGCAAAGCGAGATGCTTTTCCGGCTTTGGGCATAAAAAATCCCCTGAAATTGATTTCAGAGGATTTCTATTAGCATCGAAAGGGAAATTAACCGCCTAAATATGCCTTGCGGACGGCGTCATCCTGCAGCAGCTGGATTCCTCCTCCGGAAAGTACAATCTTGCCTGTTTCCAGAACATATCCCCGGTCCGCCACCGACAGGGCCATCTGGGCGTTCTGTTCCACCAGCAGGATGGTGGTGCCATCCTTATGCAGTTCCCGGATAATATCGAAAATCTCCTCCACCAGAATGGGCGCCAGTCCCATGGAGGGTTCGTCCAGCATCAGCAGGGTGGGACGGCTCATCAGCGCCCGCCCCATGGCAAGCATCTGCTGTTCGTCGCCGGAAAGGGTTCCGGCAGTCTGGCGGCGGCGCTCCTTGAGCCGGGGGAAACGTTCATATACCCGTTCCAGTCCCGGTGCAATCTCGCTGTTGGAGCGGGTATAGGCGCCCATCTCCAGATTTTCTTCCACGCTCATCTGCGCAAAAATCCGGCGGCCTTCCGGCACATGGGCCAGCCCCTGGGCGACGATTTTATGGGGAATGGTTGTGGTAATGCTCTGGTTTTGAAAGGAGATGGAGCCGGTTTTGGTGCGCAAAAGGCCGGATATGGTTTTCAGTATCGTGGATTTCCCGGCGCCGTTGGCGCCGATAAGGGCTACAACCTCCCCTTGTTCCACCGAAAAAGAGATGTCCTTGATGGCATGGATGCTGCCGTAATAGACATTGATGTTTTTCACCTCAAGCATGGACACGGTTATCCCTCCTTCCTTTTTCCCAAATATGCCTCAATGACCGCCGGATTTTCCTGGATTTCTTCCGGTGTTCCTTTGGCGATGATTCTGCCGTAGTTGAGAACGGCAATCCCTTCGCAAATCCCCATCACCAGATTCATATCATGCTCGATGAGCATAATGGCAATCTGGAAAGTGTCCCGGATTTGGCGGATGTTTTCCATCAGCTCTGCGGTTTCTGAGGGGTTCATACCGGCGGCCGGTTCGTCCAGCAGCAGTAGTTTGGGATTGGTGGCCAGTGCCCGGACAATTTCCAGACGCCGCTGGGCGCCGTAGGGAAGCGCTCCGGCTTGGTATTTGGCCAGATCCTGCATCTGAAAGATGGAGAGAAGTTTCAGCGCCTTTTCCTTGGCCTCCTGCTCCTGCTTCCAGTATTGGGGGAGACGCAGCACAGAGGTGACGAGAGGATAATCCATGGAGTTATGAATCCCAATCAACACATTATCCAGAACCGAGAGATTTTTGAACAGCCGTATATTCTGAAAGGTCCTGGCAATGCCCGCTCGATTCACCTGGATGGTATTCATACCGGAGGTATCTTTGGTATCCAGCAGAATGGTTCCCCGAGTGGGTTGATATACCTTGGTGAGAAGATTAAAGACGGTGGTTTTACCAGCTCCGTTGGGACCAATCAAACCGGCAATTTCGGTGCGTCCGATGGTGAGGGTGAAGTTATCCACTGCGGTGAGGCCGCCGAAATCGATGCCGAGCAGGCGCGCTTCCAAAATAGGAGTCTTATCTACATCCCGCTGCGGGAGGATGCTGTGGCTTGGCATAGGGACCATTTTACTCATTTCGGCCATCTCCTTTCTTGGCAACCCCTTCATGGACGGAAGGCAGATTGATCAGCCGCTGGATCAAGCTGGTGAGAGAGAAGTCATAGGTCCCCATCAGCCCGGAGGGCTTGAAGATCATCACAACGATAAGCAAGACGGAATAGATGACCATGCGATAATCCGCTACGGTCTGGGAGATAGATTGCAGCAGGAAAGGCACAATGGTGAGCACGGTAGCGGCAATCACCGAACCGATCATGGAACCCATGCCTCCCAAAACCACCATGACCAGGATTTCGATGGATTTCATAAATCCGAAATCTCCAGGCACCAGAATTCCCAGATAGCTGGCAAACAGTGCCCCGGAAACTCCAGCGAAGAAAGCGGAAACCACGAAAGCCATGGTTTTATAGTAGGTGGTGTTGATGCCGCAGGATTCGGCGGCGATCTCATTTTCCCGAATGGAGAGGATAGCCCGTCCATGGCGGGATTTGATCAGGGTATGGATGACAAAGCAGGTGATGACCACGCAGAGAAAGACGCTATTGAAGGAGGTATATTTGGGGATTCCCATCAGTCCTCCGGCTCCGCCGGTGAGCTTAAACCCTAAAACATTATCGATGTTGAGCAGAATTACCCGGATGATCTCCCCAAAGCCCAGAGTGATGATGGCGAGATAATCTCCCTTGAGGCGCAGCGCGGGAATGCCAATAATGATACCAAAGATCCCGGCCACGATTCCCGCCAGAACCAGAGAGAGGATAAAGGCTGGGATTCCCGTGAGAGGACAGGCTTTCAGGAAGATTCCGGCGGTATAACCGCCTACGGCCATAAACCCGGCGTGCCCCAGCGGAAGCTGGCCCAGATAACCGGTTGCCACGTTTAAGGAGACTGCGGCGATGATGTAGATTCCTACCTGAAGCAGGATTTTCTGATAATAGCTGGAGATAAATCCGCCGGAAATCAGCAGGTTACCGGCGACAAGACATATGGCCAGCAACGCTATGTTGATAAGGTATCTCACAGGCATGGGAATTTGTTTTTCCTGGTTCATATGTTTACCCTTCCTTTCCCGATCAGACTTTTTCGGTCATGGGACGGCCCAGCAGCCCGGTGGGCCGCAGCAGCAGCACCACGATCAGGATGGCAAACACCACGCCGTCGGTCCAGTCGGAGAGCCCGACAGCCCGGACCAATACCTCCGCCAAACCGATGGCAAATCCGCCGATCATCGCTCCGGGAATGGAGCCGATTCCGCCCAGCACGGCGGCTACAAAGGCTTTCAGTCCCAGCATCGAGCCCATGGTGGGGGAGACCTGGGGATAGGTGCAGCAGTATAAGATAGAACCGATGCCGGCCAGCAGCGAACCGACGGCAAAGGTGAAGGTGATGGTATTGTTGACGTTGATGCCCATCAGCTGTGCAGCACCCATATCCTCCGAGACGGCCCGCATCGCTTTGCCCCGCTTGGTTTTCTGTACTAAGAAGGTGAGCAGTACCATGGAAATCACCGACACCACAATGGTGACAATGGCGGTGACGCCGATCTGTACGCCGCCAATGTTCAGACTGGAGGTCTTGATGATCTTATTGTTGGGGAATGGCTGGGCGTTGGCGCCAAAAATATTTTGGGCCAGATTTTCCAGCAGGAAGGAAACGCCGATGGCGGTAATCAGCAGCGAGATGCGGGGGGAGGAGCGCAGGGGAGTATAAGCCACCTTCTCGATCACCACTGCCAATATCATACAGGCAGCGATGGCCAACACAACTGCAAAAATGGGGTTGACCCCTGCAGCGATGGTAAGCATGGCCACATAACCGCCGACCATAATGATATCGCCATGGGCAAAGTTGAGCAGCATAATGATGCCGTAGACCATACTGTAGCCCAGGGCTACCAAAGCGTATATGCTGCCAAGCTGCAAGCCGTTGATCAGCTGAGAAACGATAAGCATAAGATAGATCCGTCCTTTCCTGTATTTATAATAGAGATGTATGCAGGGAGAAACGCAGATGGACACCCGATGGGTGCCGCTATCGCCTTTTTCTCGGATAGCGGCACCCATCGACCGTCCAAAACACCGTATCCCCACGGCAGACAGGCAGACATCAGATATAAACCGATACGGGGGGCAGCCTGCCGCTGCCTCCCGTCTTGTCGGTTGTCGGTTATGGGAATCTTTGAGGTAGAAATAGACGAAAATCTTAGAATTTGCAGTTGAAGGTATATTTTCCGTCGACAATCTGGATGATGATGGCGTCCTTCACCGGATTGTTGTTGTCATCGTAGGTGAAATGACCGGTGACATATTCTCCGTCGGTGTTGCCGATGGCTTCGATAACGGCGGCTTTGTATTCATCGGTGCCGGCGGTCAGCCCTGCATCCTCGGCAACCTTCAGCGCATCGCAGAGGATGGCGGCTGCGTCGTAGGTGGTGGCGGAGAACATATTGGGGGCTTCGCCATAGGCGGTGTTGTAGTCGCTCAGGAAGGTCTGTACCGCTTCGGAGGTGTCGTCGGCGGAGAACCCGGAGCAGTAGTAAGCGCCTTCAATCAAAGCGGCGTCGGTGATCGCCTCGATGGAACCGTCCCATCCGTCGCCGCCCAGGAAGGTGGCGGTCAGGCCCACCTCACTGGCCTGAGGTGCAATCAGCGCAACCTTCTGGTAGTAATCGGGGCAGAACAGAACGTCGGGGGTTTTGGTGGAAATGTTGGTCAGCTGGCCTTTGAAGTCCACGTCGCTGTTGGAGTAGCTCTCCACCGCCACGATCTCCAGACCCAGTTCCTCCGCCTTGGCGACGAAAGCGTCCTTCAGGCCGACGGAGTAATCCAGCCCGGTGTTAAAGAGCACTGCGGCGGTTTGGGCTCCCAGCTTCTCAAAGGCAAAGGCAGCCATCTTCTCTCCCTGGAAGGGATCGATAAAGCAGGAGCGGAATACATTGGAGCGCACCGCGCCGGTATCAGGATCCACGGTAACGGTGGAAGCGGTAGCGGTACCGGTGATCATGGGCATATTGGCGGAGGCGGATTCCACCGCTACGGCGACGGTGGGGGCGGTGGTCACATCGCCAACGATGGCGGTTACACCCTGTTCTACCAGATTGTTGTAAGCAGTGACAGCGTCGGCTGCCTGCCCCTTTTCGTCCAGCAGGATGTACTCAACGGTCTTGCCGTTGATGCCGCCCGCCTCGTTGAGCTGGTCGAAATACAGCTTTGCAGCGTTGGAAGCAGCGATACCATACTGAGCGGCATCGCCGGTCAGAGGCGCCAGGATACCTACCTTGATGGTGTCTGCGCTGGAAGCCTCCTGAGAGGACGAAGCGCTGGATGTGTTGGAAGTGCACCCTGCCAACAGTCCGGCGCAGGTCACGATGGACAGAGCCAAAGACAAAATATGACTTTTCTTCATGTCAAAAACCTCCTAAGTTGCCTAACTGGGGATGGGCCTTACTGATTGGCGGCAAATCCCCGGTTCACAACAATTGTATGGATTTTCCATGCACCAACAGATGCTGTGGAAAAAACATCGCCATCCTTGAAAATCGTTTTTAAGGATTACAAAAATTATACATATGTGACTGACAAAAGTCAATGAAAAAGCAGACAAATTTGTTCACAAGATCATTATAAAAAGCGTATAAAATGCTGGATTTCACCTTTAAATTTCCAATTAGTTGTATACATAAAGAAAAGTTGTCTGTTGTCGGCGTATCCGAGTAATCCAATGTTTCCCAAATGATTATCTCTCGGTTTGCTCCCAGCGGATTCCATATTTTTTCATCCTGCGCCAAAGGGTGGAAGGATGGATACCCAACAGTCTGGCCGCCTTTTGCCGGTTGCCGGCGGATTGGGCCAGCGCTTCCTCCAGTGCCTTGGCCTGCTGCCCGACAGGGGATTGCGCGGCGAGGCTCGGAATTGGTGCGGGGATGGAAACCGGCTGCAAAATATGAGATATAAACAACTCATCCACCGACCGGCGAGGAGAGGTGAGCACCAGCTGCTTGCACAGAGCGCTGAGCTGGGTTAGGTTGCCAGGCCAGGGTGCCTGCTGCAAGTACTGCTGTGCCCCGGAGGTCAAATGGATATAACGGGAGTACCGCTGCTGATACCGTTTGATCAGCTGCTGCACCAGGGGAAGGATATCCTCCCGGCGCTGACGCAGGGAAGGGAGGGCCAAATGCAGCGGAATCACCGTATAATATAGCTTTTCTAACAGCAGCCCTTGTGCCAGCAGCGATTCCAGATCATGACTGTCCGATACAATCACCCTTACCCGGGCGGGGATGGGGCGGCTGCCGCTTCCCCGCAGCAGCAGTTGATGTTGGATCAGCCGGCAGAGCCGGTACTGTGCTTCCCGGTGCAGCGCGCCAAAATCCTCTAAATACAGCGTACCGCCCTCCGCCGCTTGGACATAGCCCCGGCGTAGGGTTTCCCCCTGGGGCGTTTCCTGTCCGAAGATGGCGTCGCAGTGGTTTTGCGGTTCGATACAGCTGCAAGGGACATGGACAAAAGGACCGTCGGAAAAACCGTGAATGCACCGGGCGATGGTCTCTTTTCCGGTACCCGGCTCTCCGGTGAGCAGGATGCACCCGGAGAGGGAGGCATAGTATTTGGCCTGCTGCAACAGCTGCCGGTAAGCGGGGGACTCGGATACAAGCTCCTCAAACCGCATGGCACCAGTATGTTCCCGCCGGTAGAGCTCCCGGCGCAGTCTGGTTTCCATCTCCTCCAGCCGGCGCCCTTCGTGAAAGGAAAGGATGGCCCCGTCGGGACGTCCGTCCACCATGACAGGGGTCATAGTCAGCACCAAGGTTGTGCTTTCCCGGGAGATATCCACCGAAAACAGCTCTTCCCCCTGACGCAGTACCTGGGAAAGCTGCTCGTCGGTCAGTTCCCCAAACAGTTGGGAGAGTTTTTGCCCCAACAGCCGCTGTTCCGGTTGGGACAGCAGCTGTTCCGCCGGATGGTTGGCATGGGTGATGATACCGTCGGAGCTGACCCGCAGAATGCCGTTGTGGGTGTGGTCCAGCAGGGTTCGGAACTGGGCGGTGTTGCGTTTTTCCAGGTCGCTGGCGTAAGCCACCTGTTCTGCCACCCGCAGCGCTTCCGCCACCGATTCCTTGCCGGAGGTTAAAAATAGCACCGGCACGCCCATCTGCCAGGCTTTTTCACATACCGCGTCCCCTCCGATGAGCAGTTGTGCTCCATCCTGCACCGCTGTCAAAGCAGCCTGGGAGAGCTGCTCCGACGATTCTACCAGATAGCAGCGCAGATCGATCTGGTACAGCTGGTTGAAGGAGGACATATCGCAAAACATATTGGAAAAACCTACCACGGCAATGCGGGGAATGGCACCGGTTTCCATCGGTGAAAGCATTGTTTTGGCCCGCAGAATCAGCTGTGCCATCTCCTGGCCGGTGAGACTGATGGGGACGATGGGGATATCCACCGCCTGTTTGATCAGCATTGCCTGGGCGCCTCGGGCAATGAGAATGTCAGCTCCTTGGGAGAGTGCCTTTCTGGCAGCAGATACGGCGTTGGCGGTGGAGATGGCCCGCACCTCCAAAGCATAGGGGGAACCGGCGGACAGCTGTGCCGAGGCAGCCTCCCATACCTGGGATACCATCTCCTCCCGCGGGACAAAACATACAATCTTTGCCATAAGCCTTCTCCTTCGTGTTGGAATTTGCAGAGAACATAAAAAAAATCGGAAGAACACCCGGTGTTCTTCCGATTTCGCTGGGATAACAGCATATTTTTGTCCAACCCTTTGCCGGACAATCCGCCGCTTTGCAGTGACAGAGGAAAAACCCAACCTCAGTATACTCGTATCCATCCAAGATGACAAGGCGTTGCGGCTGTAATAGCGTGAAGCCGGGACGCCGGTTTCAGATAAGATTTGTATGAGGCAGATCGTTTGTTGTCAGCTCGAGGGAATAGATTTTTCCGTAGCGGCGGCAGGTGGTGGGCTGTGGGCTATGAGAACGATTTTTGGGGTAAAGGTTGGATTATTGGACCAACCCCATCTTCTGAAGCACCGCGTAGAGTTTTTGTTTTTCCTCGGGGGTCAGCTCCGCGATGGGGGCAACGCATTTGCCCACGTCGATGCCCTGCATCCGAAGGCCTTCCTTGATGACCTCGGGGAAGGTACCCATATTGGTGGCGATGCGCAGAGGCGCCAGGGTGAACTGGGCTTCCAGTGCACCGGCATGATCTCCGGCCATGAATTTTTCATAGATCGCTACCGCTACCTTGGGGGCAACGTTGGCGCAGGAGGCGATGGCTCCGGTGGCGCCGTAGCAGAGCGCCGCATAGATCAGGGTATCCCGGCCCATCAGTACATGGAAATCGTCCCGATGGCGGGTAAGCCGGATGTATTCGGCGGTGTTGGTCATATCGCCGGTAGAGTCCTTGATGGCAATGATGTTGGGAATCTCCGCCAGCTTGGCCACCGTCTCGGGGGTGACATGGACGTTGGTTTTGGGGCGGTTGTTGTAGATGATGATGGGCAGATCGGTGCTCTCGGCGATGGCCCGGTAATGTTCATACAGCTCCGCCTGGGTCTGGGAGATGAACATGGGGGTCAGTACCGAAAGGGCGTCGGCGCCGCACTCCTTGGCCACCTTGGCCAGACGGATGGTGCCTTTGGTGGTGATGCTGTTGGCTCCGGCATACACCGGCACCCGATGGTTGACCGTCTCCACCGCCTGGGTGATGATCCGACGGTAATCGTCCTCCTCAAAGGCGTAAAACTCGCCGGTCGTACCAAAGGGGAACACGCCGTGGACGCCGCCTTCCAGCAGATGGTTGAGCAGCTTATCAAACATGACGGGGTTGAAGGAACCGTTCTCGTCGGTGGGGGTGACAACAGGCGGGATGATGCCTCTCGGGATAAATGCCATGGTAATACCCTCCTACAAAACAGATGATGTGGATTACTCAATAATGGTGCCGGTCAGCTTCTGATAATATTTGGCGATGGCGCTGTGATCCTCCTGACCGCATCCGTCATAGTGGAGGTTTTGCAGAATCTCCATTACCAGAGCGGTGAAGGGCAGCGGAGCGCCCACGCCGTGTCCGGTCTCCAGGGCATTGTTCAGGTCTTTGATGTGCAGATCGATCTTGAAGCCGGGCTTAAAGTTCTGATCCATAATCATAGGAGCTTTGGCGTTCATAACGGTGGAACCGGCCAGGCCGCCCTTGATGGCGTCAAATACCAGGTGAGGGTCTACCCCTGCCTTGGTAGCCAGCATAAAGGCCTCAGACACCGCCGCAATGTTCAGTGCCACAATGACCTGGTTGGCAAGCTTGGTGGTGTTGCCCGCGCCGATGTTGCCGCAGTGAACCGCGGAAGCGCCCATCACCAGCAGCAGGTCTTTGACCGATTCGAACACTTCTTTGTCGCCGCCTACCATGATGGAAAGGCTGCCGTCAATGGCTTTGGGCTCGCCGCCGGAAACAGGGGCGTCCAGCATCTTTACGCCTTTTGCCGCGCAGGCTTTTTCGATCTCCTGGGAAGCCAGCGGCGCAATGCTGCTCATATCGATGAGGATCAGTCCTTCTTTGGCACCTTCCAGCACGCCGTTTTCTCCGCAAACGACGGTTTTGACATGGGGAGAGTTGGGCAGCATGGTGATAACGATATCCGACTGGGCAGCCACCTGCGCCGCGTTGTCCGCAGCTTTGGCTCCGCAGCTGACAACTTCCTCTACGGCAGCTTTATTGATGTCGTTGACCACCAGAGAGTATCCGGCTTTCAGCAGATTTTTGCTCATGGGTTTTCCCATAATATCCAAACCGATAAATCCAATTGTCATGATGATAACCCCTTTCTGTTTTTTTCCATAAGATCCGTATGATACAGACGGCCGAGCCTTGATTCAGGGCCTTTACCGTTTTCTGTCTGCTTTTATTATATCCGGATGGCTGTCCCGGGACAATTGGCAAAGAGCATGAACAGCAATGGACAAATTGCATTTCTATCACAGTTTTGCAAATAATGCAATCTTTTGATTGCATTATTTGCAATATTTATGGTTTCATCAAAAAAATTGCAAGAAATTCAGCTGGGGCGCCATTGATGAATAACCGCCGGTCCGATATAATGAAGAAAAGCGTCCCGACCATTCGGCGGGACTTTGGAGCTGTAACGGTGTAAAAAATGATCTGGCAAGGAGACGGCAAACAAATGAAAAAATGTATCGTGATCCCGGATTCCTTCAAAGGCTCTCTGAGTTCTCTGCAAATCTGTGAAATTGCCCGGCAATCCATCGGGAAATTTTTCCCGGACTGCCAGGTCGTCACCCTGCCGGTGGCGGATGGCGGGGAGGGAACGGTGGACTGTTTCCTCAGCGCTATGCCGGGAGAGCGGGTAACGCTCCAGGTCCATGGGCCGTATATGGAGCAGATCACCGCCTGCTATGCCCGCTTTGGGGATACCGCCATCATCGAGATGGCTTCCGCCGCCGGCCTTCCTATGGTGGGTGAGCGCAAAGACCCTTCCGCCACCACCACCTACGGCGTGGGGGAACAGCTGCTCCACGCGGTAAAGCACGGCGCCAAAAAGATTATTCTGGGCCTGGGCGGCAGCGCCACCAACGATGCGGGCTGCGGTGCAGCGGCGGCGGCAGGGGTGGTGTTTTTGGACGGGCAGGGGGTTCCCTTTGTCCCCACCGGCGGGACCCTGAGCCGTATCACCTCCTATGACTGCACAAAAGCCCGGCAGCTTTTTGCAGGGGTGGAGATCACCTGTATGTGTGATATCGACAATCCCATGTATGGCCCATCGGGAGCGGCGTTTGTGTTTGGCCCCCAAAAGGGAGCGGACCCCCAGATGGTGGAGCAGCTGGATCAGCAGCTGCGGGCGTTGGCAAAGCTGTTGCCGGAAGGTACCGATCATCTGGCCGGGGCCGGAGCCGCGGGGGCAATGGGCGCCGGTATGGTGGCGTTTCTGGGGGCGCAGCTGCGCTCCGGAATCGAGACGGTGCTGGATGTGGTGGATTTTGACCGGCAGCTGGAAGGGACGGATCTGGTACTCACCGGCGAGGGAAAGATCGACAGCCAGAGCCTGCGGGGAAAGGTGGTCATCGGCGTTGCCCGCCGGGCTGCCGCAAAGCAGGTGCCGGTGTGCGCCGTGGTTGGCGATGTGGGGGATGACGCCTACGACGCCTATTCTATGGGGGTGAGCGCCATCTTCTCCACCAACCGCCTGGCCATCCCCTTTTCTCAGGCAAAGCTGCGCAGTGAGCAGGACTACCGCCATACCTTGGAGGATCTGCTTCGGCTGATCCAGACGGTGCAGCAGATGAAAAAGTCATAAACCATCTTTACCATACAGAAAGAAGGTAGGAAGTTATGAGTGAAAAAAAGCGTCCAGTTTACATTAAGATCAAACAGGAGGACAACGTCGCCATCACGGTGGATCGGGTATCTGCCGGTTCTGAGGTGATGGAAGGGGTTGTCGCTTCTCAGGATATTCCTCAGGGACATAAAATTGCCCTGTGCGATATTCCCGCCGGCGGGGCGATTGTGCGGTACGGCGTGGTGCTGGGGTATGCCATCGATCCCATCGCCAAAGGCCAGTGGATCAATGAGAAGATGCTGACCCTGCCCACCCCTCCCGAGGCGGAACAGATGCGGTGGGGCGTAAATCTGCGCACCGATCTTCCCAAGCCTGCCCGCACCACCTGGGAGGGATACCGCAATGCCGAAGGGTTTGCCGGTACCCGGAACCTGTTGGGAATTGTGACCACGGTACAGTGTGTGGCCGGGGTGCTGGATGTAGCGGTCAAGCGCATCAAGGAGGAGCTGCTGCCCCAGTATCCCAATGTGGATGGTGTGGTGGCGGTCAATCACGCCTATGGCTGCGGTGTTGCCATCGATGCCCCGGAGGCCAAAGTACCCATCCGTTCCATTGCCAATATCTGCAAGCACCCCAATTTCGGCGGTGAGCTGATGATTGTGGGCCTTGGCTGCGAGAAGCTGACGGTGGATAAGATTACCGACCGCACCGGCCCTGACACGGTGCTGATGCTCCAGGATTACCACGGCTTCGCCGCCCAGGTGGAGGCGATTATGGCCATGGCAAAGACAAAACTGGAAAAGCTCAACCAGCGCCGCCGGGAGACGCTGCCGCTGTCGGATCTGATCATCGGGATGCAGTGCGGCGGCAGTGACGCCTTCTCCGGCATCACCGCCAACTCCGCCGCCGGATATGCCTCCGATCTGCTGGTCAGCGCAGGGGCAACGGTGCTGTTTTCGGAGGTAACCGAGGTGCGCGATGGCGTTTACCTGCTGGGAGAGCGCACCGTGGACGAGAGCACCTGCCGCAAACTGGGGCAGGAGATGCTCTGGTATGACCGTTATCTGGAGATGGGCGGTGTGGACAGAAGCGCCAACCCCACCCCCGGAAACAAAAAAGGCGGCCTTTCCAACATTGTGGAGAAGGCCATGGGCTCCATTGCCAAATCGGGCAGCGCCCCCATTGTGGAGGTTCTCTCCCCCGGAGAGCGTCCCACCAAGAAAGGGCTGATCTTTGCTGCCACCCCCGCCAGCGACATCGTCTGCGGACCCAGCCAGCTGGCCTCGGGAATCACTTTGCAGGTGTTTATGACCGGACGGGGCACCCCCTATGGTCTGGAAGCCGCGCCGGTGGTGAAGGTTTCCTCCCGAACCGACCTGAAAGAGATGTGGCCGGATCTGATCGATATCAACGCCGGAACCATTGCCACCGGGGACGCCACCATCGAACAGGTGGGTACCGAGCTGTTCGACTTTATTTTGGATGTTGCCAGCGGCAAAAAGGAGACCTGGGCGGAGCACTGGAAGCTGTATAACTATATGTGCTTCTTCAATCCGGCTCCTATTACCTGATATCCTTACTCCCCAGTTATAACTAGGTGTTTTCCGCACCGGTCCGGGTGTTTTCCGGGGCCGGTGCGGTTTCTTTTTCTGCCTCGGAGGAAACTTCGGCCTTTTCCAGAAGCGCCTCAAAGGCTTCTATGCTCATGATGACCAGATCGCCATAGCCGTTTTTGGTCAGGTAAATGGGTTCTCCACTCTCATGGGCCATTTTGGAAAGTTCCGCAAAATGGTATCGCAGTTCGGAGATGGGACGAATGTTTGGCATAGGTTGTCCTCCTATGGAAATAATAATTATAGTTATGATTTTAATTATAATTATAATGTGTTGAACAAAAATTGCAACCCATTTACCATGAAAACAGGCGGTTGTTACAGGAATATTCCTCTGCCGGAAGCTGCTGCAATTCTGCCAAATTACAGGAAACGGATTGGTAGATGATGAAACGCAATGGGGTAAATCGGACGGATTCTTTTGATTTTGGGCAGCGGATTCGGTCGCTGCGGCTGCTTCGGGGAGAGTCCCAGGAGCAGTTGGCCCTGCGGGCGGGGATTACCCCTGCGTATCTGGGAATGGTGGAGCGGGGGGAGAAAAATCCCACCCTGCTTACCATTGAGAAGCTTTGCGGTGCGCTGGGCATTTCGTTGGAGGAATGCTTTTCCAATTCGGCGCAGGTTCTGGACTGTCCCAGCGACATTTCCCGTCAGATTCTGCTGCGCTTGCAAACCATGGAACTGAGCGAGCAGCAGGCGGTTTTGAAAATCCTCGATCAGATTTGTGTCATCCGGGCTCTGGCTTCCACCAAGCCCCCCGGCAAAGAGGATGAGCCTTAACCGGAAAAGAAAACATCCCTGCACGCTCGTGTAAAGCGAGGGTGCAGGGATGTTTTTGTGATATGGTTAAGGGGATTGCTGTGATATCCAGCAGGTTAAGGCAGCAGTTCGGTGATCTGCAATGCGCCTTTTTCCAGCAGGAGGGCGGGCTGGTAGGAGAGCTTTGCCTTGCGCAGCCCCTCGTCCCCGGCGTCATCCTCCCGGTTGATATAGAGAAAGTCCGAAGCCTGCTTTTCCACCGTTTGCTGGTTGATGATGGCATAGGAACCGTTGATGTCCGAGAACGCCTTCTCAAAGTGAACCACATAGGTATCCTTGGTGATGGGTTCCCCGATGGCAAAGGCGATGACCTGTCCCGCTCTGTCCCCGGACAGCAGCCGGATCAGTCCGCCGGAAAGGCGAAGGTCGTCGTAGTAGGTCAGCGCCCGCCGGACGGTGTCGGTTTCCTGTTCCAAGCCGATATCCTTTTCATTTCCATAGCGGTTTTGCTGTTCCCAAACAGCCAGCATCTGCATACATTGGGGGATATTCTCCCGGTCAAGGGGTTCATACTGCCATTGGTTTTCCGCCAGGAACCGGTTGAGATGGTTTTTCTTGCTGTGAAGCTTTTTCCCGGAAAGGGTCCGCAGCTTTTCCGCGGGATAGATATAGTCCGCCAGCTCCCGTTTCCACTCGATGGCGTCCAGATGAGGCAGCAGATCCCGTACGCCCTCCAGGTCCTCGCTGGTCAGATGCAGCCGCAGGGGGGTGCCCCGCTGGCCGACAAAAGCCAGCATCCGCTCCAGCACGCTGCGGGTACGCCCGCCGCTGCCGTCCCCAATGGGCAGATAGAAGGAATCGATGGTGGGGTGGGGATAACGGACGACCGCCATATCCTCCACAAGGGCATATTCCACAGGATATTGCTTGGACCACAGGAACAGGGAGGCAAAGGAACCGTTACAGTCCTTCCAATCCATCTTATCAAAATAGGGGGTCAGAATATCCCGATCCTGTAAGGTGATGGGTTTAAAGTTTAAGGGTGTAGCCATACGGAAAATCCGTCCTCTTTTCTTTTGTGTTACGGCTTATTGTGAAGGGGGCTCCACAATGTCCACAAATTTTGTATACCTTCCTCGACCAGTATGCGATGGATGGGCCTTTTTGTCAACCCTGGAATCCCAACTTCCCAAATTACTGTAAAAAGCCATAGAAATTATATATGTTTTCCGGTCCGTATCCTGCGCAAAAAGGAAAATATACAGATCGTATCCCAAATAGCCAAAAGAATGTTACCTCTTTCGTGCAACCAGCAAAAACCGATGTTGTGTGGACCCAATACAGCCTGTCTGTTCCAGCTCCTGCTGGCAGCGGCACAGGTTTTCAAAGCAGCCTTCCACCGAAAAGTTGGGAAATTCCCAGGGAATGATTCTGGCATAGTATACCAGCGCCCCGGTGTCGAAAAAGCGCAGACGGGGATAGCACTGCCTTGCCTGCTCCACCGCAAAGCCCGCCGAGTGCAGGAGCTTCAGATTGTTTTGCAAGGTATGCTCCGGATAGGAGGGGACAAAATCCCCAATCAGTTTTCGGGAGAGATCGTTGTTGTTTTCACCGCCCACCTGTTGGGTGATGAAATATCCGCCGCTTTTGAGTACCCGGTATACCTGTCTCGGGTCAAACGCCCCATGACGGCTTAGCACAATGTCAAAGCTCTCCGGTGCAAAGGGAAGGATATTGTCCGCTAGACGCTCGACTACCGTAATACCCAGCGGCGCCAGGGTGGAGCGGCAGAGCCGCAGGTTGGGCTCATATCCTTCGGTGACGGTGGTCAGGGGATAGGGATGTCCCAGCGAGAGCAGGAATTCCCCGCCGCCGGTATCCATATCCAGCAGCCGGTGGGAGCTTTTCAGATGGCTCTCCACAATCTGGCGGTAGTCCCAGGGGAGGGGATCGCTTTCCCAGCGGCCCTGTAAATGGGAGAAATCCCAGCCTTTGAAGGTTTGCTGTTCTTCCTGCTGCCAAAGTTCTTTCCAATAGAGATCGTTCATAACAACTGCTCCTTTTTGTATTTTGGCGTTTTCGGCCGGCGCAGTTGGTGGATGATACGCCCTGCACAGTTTTTCATCCACTGGGAATCACTGCGCCGGGCGGTTACATCGTTGTGTCTTTCTCATGGAAACTCCTTTCTGTTCGGATCTGCCCTAAGGGGCAGGATGGGGATGGTTTTGGTTTATGGTTTCTTTTGTCCCTGGGGCAGAGTAGCGGCAGGGACGGGATTGGAGGTGGGATTGGGATTGGGGGAGAGTTCGTTCAGGAGGGTGAGCCCCAACATCAGGGCGCCGCCGATCAGCTGGGAAAAGGCGATGGATTCCCCCAGCAGCGTCACCGATACCACCACCGCCACCAGCGGATCGATGTAGCTGAGGATGGCGGCCTGCTGCCCTCGCACATCCTTGAGGGAGGAAAAATACAGGCAGTAGGTAATGCCGGTATGCAAAAGCCCCACAATCAGCAGGGAAATCCATCCCTTTGCATCCAGCGCCGAGAGGTGAAAGCCGCTGGTCAGCAGGATATAGGGAATCAGCACAATGACGGCGGCGACAAACTGAAGCAGGGTTCGGCGAACCCCGTCCACATTTCGGATGGATTTGTTGAGCAAAATAACGCCGGCATAGAATACGGCGGCGCCCAATCCCAGTAGGATTCCCACCAGATGGGATTTCCCCTGCTGGGAATCAAGGCCTTGGGGGCGGATGATCAGGATCAGTCCCGCAGTGGAACCCACAAAGCAGAGCACCTGCCTGAGGCTCAGCGGTTCGCGAAAGAGCAAAAACGAGACGGCGATGACAATCACCGGCGCAAAATAATAGCTGAGGGTAGCCACCGATACGGTGGTATAGCGGTACGCCTCAAAAAGCAGGATCCAGTTGATGCCGATGGCGACGCCGGAACCGAACAGCAGCGGCAGTTCTCGTCCCAACGCTTTGATGGAGATCCGCTGCCTGGTAGCGATCAGGTATCCGCCGATCATCATCAGCGCCAGCAGCGCCCGATACAGCGCCAGCTCCTGGGAGCTGACCGAAATGTTGCGCACAAACAGCCCCAGAGTGCCCCAAACAGCCATGCAGAAAATCAGACGGGCGCGGGCTAAGGCATTTGATTTCATTTTGTTATCCTCCTGGATGGAAAGACAGCGGTAACACACAGGTTCAGCTGCTTACATATAAAATGGATATCTATCTGCGAAGAATCCACCACGCTCTGAGCGGAAAAGGGAAAACTTTCCATCCGGCCTATTGTGGGATTTGTTTAAACTGTATAGCTGTTATGGTATCATAAATTTCCAGCTTTTACAAGATAGACGAATTTGAACTGTATAGAGCAAAAAATGTAGGTTTGTCAAACATATTGGA
>DBQB01000070.1 GCA_002305685.1 Ruminococcaceae bacterium UBA1405 | reverse complement strand
CGTTGGGCAGCTGACCGGTACCGTTCCTGGCTGGCCCATCCCGTATGTGTGGACGCTTCCGGTATCGGATCTGGCCCTGCTCTCTCACTCCGGGATGCCGTATCCTCCTGGATTTCCTTCCCCAGCTGCATTGCCTGGCGGATCACCAGATTCTTGATATTCTTGAACTCCTTCTGTCGGGAGAGAGGCAGCCTTTCCGGAAGGTCATCCCGGTAGCTGCGCAGCACTTCCTCCCGCAGTTCGTACCAACACGCATACGCTTCTTTCACCACCGGTTCTTTTTCCAGCTCATCTACAATCTCATCCACCAGGGATTTCAGCGGCGCCTTGAGGTATCCATACTGTTTTTTCCCGCTGGTGAACCGAAGACGGTCAGATAACTGGAGGAGCAGGTCAGCCAGATGAGAATGATCCAGGCTTTTCGTTTCCTGCATCTCCTGGATCAGCTGATTCAGAACTTCCTTCGTTTCTCTTGAGAGGGAATCCCTTTCTTCTGTTTGCTGCCCATAGATCTCCATCAGATCGTTACGAAAGAGATCATTTACCAGAGCAGATTTAATCTGGGCAATTCCCGATTTGGTGAGATAGCCCTTGGATGGGTTTGTGCTGTAACAGATCATGTGGACATGAGGATGGTGGCCTTCATTGTGAAAAGCCGCATACCAACGAAAATCCTTGAGAGGGATTTTCATGGCCTGTGCCATTTTCGGTGCATGACTGGTCAGCAGCTTCCGCCAACTTTCCGCATTGTCGTAACCGAGCCGCGCAGCGTCCTCCCGCCGAAGCGAGAGGATCGGAAGCCAGATCGGGCCGGTATGTTGGGACACCTCCTGCGCTGCCTGTGAAAGAATGACCGGACGATCCCCACCGGTAAAGAGACCATGGGCGCCATGCAGTTCCACTCTGGGACGTTGGGCAATGTACTCCATGTATCGTTTCTTTCCTGACACACTCAAAAAGTGATCCTCCAGCACACGGTCAATCAGCTCTGCCGCATTTTTCCGGGTGGGGGATTTCCGGTAATCCTCATACTCAAACAGCGTCTGGGCGGAAGGAAAGTCCTGGTTCAATTGCTGGATCAGCTCTTTCTGTTTTTGAGTTGCAGGCCAGTCCGGATGTTCCAGAAGCAACTCAACGCCTTCCCGGGTTGCAATGTAACGCAGATAATTCTCACGCTGAACAGTTGTGTGACTGCCGCCCTTGAGGTAGGGACACTTGAAAATCAACCTCGGCACTGGCAGTCACCACCTCTCCCTATGATTTGTCAGCTCCCTGCTGGTACAGAACGACATCTTCCAAACGGACCATACCATTTGACTTCTTGATTTCCCGGACACAGACTCCCCGCAGCTTATCCAGGATTGCCGGATCAATTTCTACAGCACTGGCCAGCACGTGCATCAGGATATCTACCTCCACTGCCAGTTTGAAAAGAAGCCGACTAATATGATTTTCCGAATCACGCAAGGTTGCGCGGAAGGCATCCACCAATGCCTGCGGAAGATATTCACCAGCCTCATTACCTGAAAGATACCCCACATAGAAACGGATTGCCTTTTCAATAAACTCGTTCTGTGTCTGGCAGTTATCTCTATCCATAAATTCTTTTACCTGCTGCATGGTTTCCGGATAAATCCGCAATGCAAATTTAATTTTCTGCCTTGGCATTATCTCACCCTTTCTTTGTCATATCCCCGCTTGGAACCCTCAAAAATGGCTTCACATCGGGTTTCTTTGCTATTTTGATCCCCGCCTTGACCCCACCCCCTAATTTTTGACCCCCGCCTAAATCCTTCCCGACCCGCATTGCGGGGCGATGTACGGGGCGCGGCAGGGGATTTTGACCCCCGCGCTTTATCCTGCTTCATTTTCGACCCCATGTGTCACCCCCTTTTACCCCGGAATCCCGCTTCTCCACACACCCCGCAAAAACGCCCCACAGCCGCGTCGGGCTGCAGGGCCGGGGTGTTTGTCTGCCTGCCGCCCAGTCCGGCCACACAGGGCGAACCAGGCGGGCAACAGGCTGAGGATTCCCGCTTCTCCCAGAAACAAATCACTGCTGTGCCATCTCAGGCTGGAATGTGCTGTCGTTTTCCTCCTGCCATTGAGAGCTGTATTCCGACAGACTCAGTCCCATCTGTTCCTCGCAGTAGTGGTTCATCTTGTCAGTCATCCACCGCACTTCCTTGTCCGAGAGAGGATAGCTGTACTCCTGTTCCGTTCCATCTGAGCGCACCAGGATTACCAGCAGCTGATCCTGAACTTCATCGGTGTCCAGATCGTACTGTGCATAGACATTGAGATAGTCATCGTTCTGATCGGTAGCAACATAGGTTCCGAAGACAGCGTCAGGATCAAAATTGACGGGAATATAAAAAATCAGTTTGCCATCACATTCTGTAACTTCATTTGAAAAGCCAACCTCCTCCGGGCGCAGCTCTCTGGAACCATGGAGCAGACAGAACTCACTGTCGGGTGTCAAAGCTTTTCCTTCCAACTTGTCCAGAAAGCGACGCCACCTATCGTCCCGTTTGAGGCCCATCTTTCTGGTCGCATGATAGGCTGCGGCAGCCACATCTCTGATCCGGAATCCCTGCCACCCATCCGGGATGCTGAGAGCATAAACTGTTCCCTGATCCAGATCGATATCAAAGGCTCCAGCAATCCGTCCGGTGTTTTCCATCCGCTCATTGGACAGATCCCGGAACCGACACTCCGCAATATATTCCGCCGGCTGGATCAGGCTGACAAAGGTAACCTCATCATGATCATTTTGCTGGTGCAGATACCGGCGCAGCAGCACAGCCGCGTCCAGGAACTCCACGGAGCCTTCCTTCATCAGAAAGCTGTCCTGTCCATGCTCCATAATCCGGAACACTGAGAAAGTCCGGCTTGCCTCCCACTGCCGCTGCTGTTCCAAACGCTCTGCCTCCATCTCCTGGCTGATCCGGAGACGCTCTGTCACCGGGACAGTCCGGCTGTACAGCTCCTCCAGGCGGGCCTGCATGATGGTTTCGATGTCAGTCCCCATTTCGCCAAGCGCCCTGGTCAATGCCTGATGCTGTGGCTCTGACATCCACAGGACAATTTCTCTGCTTCCAATATTCATCTTTCTTCCTCCGTTTCTGCAAATAGGATACTCGCATTTTGGGATTCATCTGCCTTTGCCTTGCCCGCGGATTTTGCCGGACGCCTGGGACGATCCCGGACAGGCGCCGATCTGCTGTCCAGGTATTCCCGTACTGCTTCAGGTACGGTCTGCTCGTACAGCGTAGCCAATGCCTCGTCCAGCTTCTTTTTGACGGTAGTCTTTTCTTTGCGGAGGACAAACTCCAACGCCTCCAGCTTTTCTTCGTCAAAGGAGAGTGTAATTTCAACCTTCTTCATGTCAGACCTCCTTACCAAACACGGAATTCCATCCACGGCTCAAGCTCCGGCTCCTCACCGGTAAAACGCTCCGGCTCCGCAAAGGCTTCCATCCCCAATGCCAGCTGATCGTCCGTCAGGGAAACAAACTCACCGGACTCACTAT
Source organism: Ruminococcaceae bacterium UBA1405 (assembly GCA_002305685.1). Taxonomy (GTDB): domain Bacteria; phylum Bacillota; class Clostridia; order Oscillospirales; family Ruminococcaceae; genus UBA1405. The sequence goes on along the minus strand of DBQB01000070.1, from coordinate 4,723 downwards.
CCCCCACAAGGAAAAAGGGGCCGCAGACGATGTCGTCGCCCAGGCGGCGGTTGGGTTCCATGCCATTGAGCTTTCCCTCCTCGTTGCAGCAGAGAACAATTCCTTCGCCAACATACAGCGGTTGGAACAAACCGCCGCCAACTTCTGCCTGGATGCTCTCCAGCGTATTGGGGATCTCCTTTTCATAGGGAGCCTGTCCTGGCTCTACTTTCAAAATACGCATTGTCGATACTCCTTTCGTTGCTGATAAATACAGTTCCCTATAACCAGCAGAATGCACTCCGTCCATATCCAGAAAACGATCTCCCGCCATTTGCATAATTTTGAGATCGAACTCAGTAGCATCTCTCACACCAATGGGCGAATCAGATTTTCCGCAGAAATAGGTCACACAGATAGCCGGCCATTTTTCCACCTTTGGGTTTTGTGCAGACAGTTCGACATACAGCTGGGTGGTCTTAATCTGTTCCGGGGTATTAACCGTACCAGAAACATAAGCAGTTCCATTGGGTCCTTTCTCACCGCCAATCAACAGACGGGTAAAGCGGATCGGCTGTAAGGCGGTTAATCGCGGCAGTGCATATTCCAGATATCCCATAAAAGGGTACAGGTCGTTTGAAAGACTGCTCCATCGCGAATGGGAAGCCATATCATCCAAAAGATCATAGACCTGCATCAGCTTCTCTCTTGGATCGCCATTGCACAGTTCCAGTTCGGCTGTGTACCTGCTCAGACATCGGATTGTGTATTTCTGCAGATTGAGCGGAAGGGGTTTCGCAGCAAAAGGCCTGCGGGTTTGATCCAGGCAATGATCTATCCGCTCCAGATAGTCCGAATCCAAGTCTTCTCCATTCAGCTCTGCCATGCCGCAAAGAATCCCATTGATCCACTGGCGCCGCATCTCTGACCAGGGAGGCGCATTCAGAGGCTGGTAACGCTCGGCATTATCCTGGCATTCTATGGCATAGGAAACGAGTCCTTTAAAAATTTTGTTCAGATTGAATTTCTGATTCAAAGACATTTATCCCATCCTTTCTATAAATAGTTTCTTGGGTTCTGCGGCACCCCGTCCTGTATCACTTCCAGATGCAGATGAGGCCCTGTACTTCGCCCTGTGCTGCCGCTCCTGGCGATCACCTGACCGGCTGTGACCGTCTGCCCCTCTGTCACCAGGATCTCGGAACAGTGTCCGTAGAGGGTAACCAAACCGCCGCCATGGTCAATCGCTACATGGTATCCATACCCGGTCTGCTTATACCGGACAAACAGAACCTTGCCATCCTTGACCACACACACTTCTGTTCCCAGAGGAACGCCCATATCCAGCCCGGTATGTCCCTCACTGCCAGCGCCAGTGGGATTCTGCCGGTACCCAAACTCAGAGGTAACCTTGTCCTCCCAGCCACCGGGCAGAGGGCTGACAAAGCCGCCTTCCGAGGGGATCACATCGGAATCCCTGACCATCTCAGCGATGAGGTCATGGGTACTGTTTCCGCCTTCCAGCGCCATGTCCGCTCCTACATCAAAATTACGGTACACCACCCGCAGGTAGATTTCGGTGATGTTGGCCATGTCGTCCGATGTGACCTGCCGCCCAACCTCCGCGGATACATTGGCGTAAATGGTGGGAAGATCATTGATTGGATAGGCTCTGGTGTGGGTGTAGCTATGTTCCTCNNTTCCTCCTCCTGTCCCATACAGCGCTGCCTTGTGTTCCGGCGACCGCACCACCAGATTGTAGCGTTCCGCGCCGCAGCGATAGAGGCAGGTTCCGGTCTGGCACGCCTGGATCAGCTGATATTCGGTTTCCTCCAGCTGGAGGGCATCCATATAATCCTTCTTGTCGATGGTTCCGGGATGAAACAGGAAGTGATGAGTGGGGATCGAGAAAAGGGGCTTGGTCATCTCCGCCACACCCGGCAGCAGAAAGTCCTCGATATTCTGGCTGGCCAGAACCACCATACTATTTCGCTTTCGCACCCGCTTCATGGCGTTGCGGATATAGGAAACTGCTGTGGGGTTGGAGAGGAATACATGAAGTTCCTCAAAAACTCCAGCGGCATTTCCTCCTGAAATCAGCGTGTGGCTGATATAGGAAAGGACGTTGAACAGCATGGCATCCTTGATGTTCTTTCCACCCTCCATCAGATCCTTGACATTGAAAAAGACCAGCCGGTCTGACTGGAGGTTGGTATGTCCATTGAAGAACTTGGCGTCAGCTCCCACACACATGGAATGAAGGCCCAGGCAGGCGGACCGCAGCAGTTCCGGCGTATAAAGTTCTCCCCCCCTCGGTGCTGCGGACGCGCTGGTACTCCTCCTCCATCAGCGCATGGAGATCTGACAGGACGGGATAGTCCTTGGGACCAAGCAGGGAGAAGTCTGTCTGATTATTGATCCCCCACATTTCGTACAGCTTTCCCAGCATCATCTCAATGGTGTCAACCTGTGCCTCATCAAAGGGCTTGTAGCTGCGGAAGAAATCCCGCAGGAAGGAGATGTGCTGAGACAGCAGAGAACCCTGCCGGAAGGCTGCCGGAGAATCCGGATCGGATTCCTCCTCTCCGGTGTTCCACATCCTGGGCTCCAGAACATTGATCCGGTACTCGCCGCTGGTCAGATCCAGGTAGGAGCCACCCAGCTTTTTGACAATCTCCTCATACTCACCTTCCGGGTCCAGCCCAACTACCCGCTTACCGCTCTCCAGAATGTTGCACAGCAGCAATTTCAGAAAATAGCTTTTTCCCTGACCGGAGTTGCCCAGAATCAGCACATTGGCGTTGGACTTATCCTGGTCCCGCCGGTCCAGGTCCGCAATGATGGAGCTGCCGTACTTGTCATATCCCAGATAAAAGCCCTGGGGGTCGGTTTTACCGGTGTAAGAAAACGGGAACAGGTTGGCCACACTGGACGCAGGGAGCATCCGCTCGAATTCTTCCCCCAGGGCGTTATACCCGCTGGGCATCACCGAGAGGAATCCCTCCTGCTGGCAGAGGTGGAGCCGGTCCACACTGATCTTGGCCCGTCCCAACTCGGTTTCAACACTGTCCCGCAACTCGGTGAACTCCTGCTCGCTTCTGGCGATCAGTTCAATATAAACTGCTGTGTGGAAGAATGGCTCCCGGTTGCGCTGGGCAGAACGGATCATAGAGGCCACATCTTCCAGATTGCTCTGGGCCTCTACAATTTCCCGGATGTCTGTGCTGCCGGATTTGAAGCGGTTGGCCTTGTCCGCTGCCTGGAGGATTTTCCGTTCCTCCGCCGGAGAAACCAAACGGGTGTAGATTCGCAGAGTAACGCCTGCCCGTTCTCCCAACCGCTGGAGGATCGCCTGCTCCTCTGTGGAGGTGGGGTATCCCCGGACAGCCCATACACACCGCCAGGTATTTCCCAACAGATACCGATCCACCTCGAAGCGGACTGCGGCAGGCGCGATGAGATCCAGGAAGGTCTGCAGGACCTGTTCCTCATCCATCACGGATGCGGATTTGTAATCACTCCTGCCATCTTTCATGAGCCATCGCTGCCCGTCAAAATCATCATAGCTTTCACTGATCACATCTCCGGCAAAGTAGACTGCCAGAATCCGCTTGATATCCTCACGGTCAGCCCGGCGTACCGCAAATCTCTGTTCTCGGATCATCTTTTCCAGCCGGGACAGGTAAGGGTAGATCTCCCGCTCTCCGATGTTCCGGGGACGGATGACCAACATAAACTCCCTGGCAGTGGCTGTACGGCTCTGGATCTCATCCAGATGCCGCAGATCCTGTTCCAGAAGTGCGCGGATCTGCGGGACAGGTTCCTGGTCAATCCGCCTGGTCAGGTACTGTTTGTTGTACTCAAAACTCTCCCGGGAATTGAGGCAGAGCAGTTCCACCTCCGCAAAGCCCTTGAGAACATTCATCAGCGCATTCACTCTGGCCCGAAGCCCTTCTCTGGACAGCACCGAAACATTGGTGGGCTGCAGCAGGAAGAGGATCACTTCCTCGCCTTGCGGAGTAATCATGCTTCTCTCGGTGATGGACTGAATGTTCATCAGTCGGCGGGTGCTTTTATCTCGCCGCGTCTTTCTTCTTTTTTCTGCTGAAAAAATTGTTTTGATGATCTTTCACCTCCATATGAAAAGGGGACACCCAGCGGTACTTCTGCGTCCTGACCAGAAAATAGATGCTGGCCTTCCGGATAAAATCCAGGATGCAGGCATCGTCAATCCGGATGGTCAGAAACAGATAGATGCCCGCTGCGGCGGCCAGAGGATAGAACTCAAACTGTGCCAGAAGCACAGCTCCCAGCACCGCTAATGTACCTCCAATGGTAATATCCCGAAGCCGCCATAACCAAAGGGTTGGGGCGGCCTTCAGATTTTCAGGATAGATATACATATCATTCCTCCAAAGAAAAAGAGGCTGAAATCCAGCCTCCTCAGAAACCTCTTGTTTGGTTTATTCAGCTTCGCCTTCCAATTCTTCTCCCGCCATATTGGCTGCCTGCGATACTTCCCATTGTTCCAGGGCCTTCTCAATCAGTCCTACAACAAACTCCTTCTGCTTCAGCTTATTGGCTGTCAGGTAGGCTTTCAACCGCTCAAACAGTTCTTCCGATACCTGAAATGCCAGGGTTCTGCTATTTCCGCTCATGGTTTTTCCACCTTTCTGCTGCTCAAAATACTGCTCCAGGATCTCACCCACATACTCGCTCAATTGGATGTATACTAAAAAATAGG
>DBQB01000031.1 GCA_002305685.1 Ruminococcaceae bacterium UBA1405 | reverse complement strand
ATCCTGGCAAGGGCTTCCGCCGCAGATAATATCCACTGGTGGAAGATCCGCCCCACATAGTTTTGTAATGTCGCCAACCTGCTGTATCTCCGGAAAGTGAAACTGACTGACCGCTATGGGGAATGGTTCAATCTCACTGGCCCATATGGTTTCGATCCCCGCTTTGCTGGCTGCCAGCGGGAAACCCGCGATCCCATCAAACAGACTTCCTAAAGTCATATGGAAAGCCCCCGTTCCATACCTGCCTCCGGTTCCCATTGCCGGATGGGGATGTCACGTCCCTGGGCAAATTGGATTTCCCGACTCATGCCCGGTGAGATCTCTCCTCCAAAGACCCACATTTCATCACAGCGGGCAAGCAGTTCCAACCCCGCTCGCAGGCCGAGGCTACGCTCTGCTGGATCGTTGTCCTCCAGGAACTGCGGATACAGCAAATGAGGCGCTACCGGGATCACCCCCTGCTCCAGCGCCCGCTTACAGTACTCTTTCGCCCGCTCCACATTGTTTGGGATGTCCCCGGCGTAAGGTGAAGCGATATACACAAGCTTCATGTCTGTTCCTCCTTTCGATTGCAAAGAAACTATGTATTACCGCCGAAATTTGATTCGGCGGCTTTTGAGGATCGTGCTGTACTATTTAACGGCAGCGGCAATATTCCGGGTCAGATTCACAATGGTCTGAGTAGCATACACCGCAGACATGATATTGGCTCTGGTTGTGGTTTCCAGGCCGAACTGCTGGGCTACTCTGGGGATCTCAGAAGCGGAAAGCATCAGCCCACAGCCCAGGAGCATATTTTCATTCCAGACCATTAGTCCCGCAATCAGAATGGTGGTCTGCAGGAACGCTGTCAGGCAAAGCCCCGCAATCTGGCGGCACCAGCTGTAAAATCCGTCCGCATAGCCCCGGGGAAGGCTGAACAGATAAAGGCTTCCCACCGCAATCTGAATCAGCAGGATTCCGCCTCTCTTGAGATTAGCAAAAAAGATTTTGATGACACTATATCCCATCAGAATCAGCAGAAAGATCGCGATGAAAACGCCATATCCATTCAGGGTTCCCAGTGCGGCTCGGGCCATATTGCTGATCCCTTCGGTATGGGACGCTCCCGCAATGCCGGAAGAGAGGCTTCCCTGGAGGTCAATGCAGAGTTTATACAGTTCCACCGGCACTGTGGTAAACAAACTGGCAGCAAGAAATCCCTTCAGGCTTCCCAGGGCCAGATCCCGGATCGCTGTGGTCCGTCCAGACTGGTACTCCAGCGCAGCCTCAAACACGGCGACCACGAGGCCCACACCATAGAGCGCCCATCCGAAGTAGCGAAAGAATTCCACCACAGCCTGTACCCACACAAATTCAAACAGTTCGCTTCCCATTCCGTTCATCATGGAAAAGAATTCTCCCAGGAATTCCACGATTTTTCCATAGACCCAGTCAAAAATCTGTCCAAGAACGGTATCCGCTACAAAGTCCCAGATGAACAATGGAACCACCTCCCTCGTGTTACTTTCTCTTTTCCTTCGATGCAAGGTGCGGAAAGCATTTTAACTGCAATACAAATATTTTTACAGCCGCTTTTAGCCCATTTGAAGGAATCCTTCTTCCTTATCGTTTATGATGGTGCCATTTTCGATCAGCTCAACAATATCTTCCAGTGAACCGCCATTCTGTAGGCATTTGGCAGCCTCAATCATTTCAAATGGATACAAGCACTGAGGCACTGAGGCAAGTTCACACACTTTCTGGGCTGCATCCAGCCCAATGGTATTTCGGACGTGTATCAATCCTGCCAGGGTTGCCTCCATCCAACGGTTTTTTTCAGCAGCACTATTGGTAATTTGCTGAAACTCCACATATTGGCTTTCTTTCACACATTCTTCGGCAAATTGTATCCATCGACTGGCTGCTTGCTCACTGCAACTGAACTGTTCCTGCAGTTCACGAACAAAAGTATCCTGAGTGATTCCAAAAATACCTGTTTGCATCATCTCTCCTTTTTGTATGCTTGGTGCGGAACACAGATCTACTGTGCCTTCTGATCGGACAAGAAGTCCGTCGAGGCATTGTATCAGCGATCCCATATGTTCCTGCCAGTTGTGCCAGTCCTTATCCATAAAACCGTCTCCGCCTATCAGTTTTTTCGACGTCAGAACATATTTCCTGGCATAATATAGCGAATCGCAAAGATAATCACGCAACCGCAGAATATCCTTTTTCCCGGCTGTGAAGGAGGTGATGGATTGGGATTTTTGATGTTGTCCCATCCCTTTTTTCTCATCATCCAGGCCGCTTAGATCATCATGAAGACATCCCATTACAATTTCCGCCACTGCCATCATCTCAAAGCACGAATCGCCTTCCCGGACATCAGATGGCGTGCTTTCTCTCTTTTGAACATCCTGCAAAAGAGCAGCCAGATCCAGTTCCCCGTTTTCGGGAAGATGTTCCCTGATGTAGGTAACCACATCCAATTCTTTATTGGTACTGGAAAGGATCATTTCCCAGCGTTCCATTCTTTTCTACCTCCTGCTCAGATCCCGAGGATGGTCCAGATATAGGTGGGTGCAGTCAGGGAAAAGATCAGTCCCGCGAAAAGGATCGCAATGGGCGCCCATTCCATCTGCCCATGCTTGCGGTAGTCCATATAGGCGCTGGCGATTTTGACGAACAGCAGCACCACCAGGATCATATCCAGAGCAGGAAATACCACGCTGTTGACCACCGTCTTGATCTGGGTTGCCGCACTCTGCCAGGTCTGCTCAATTACTCCGGAAACATCCCCGGTAGGCGCCGCCAGTGCAGGGACAGTCATCAGAGCGGCCATCAGGGCAGCAACCGCTCCCTGAATACAAATCTTCTTTTTCATATTGTTCTCCTCCATCCATTACATCTGCATACCAATACCGGAGGCAGGCTCCGGTTCTTCCGGTTCCGCCTGGCTCTGTGCGGCAGTCTCAGCCTGGTGCCGGTCCAGTACCTGATGGTATGCTGTCACTGCCGCATCGGTCATCTGCTGGCGCAGCTGTGCGGAAACCGGGAAACAGATGTCCTGATACCCATTGCCACTTTTATAACTGGGAAAGTTCAGGAACGGACCGTTCTTTCCCTCCATCAGACGAAGACCCCGTACCGCAAAGACACCTCCCAGGGTAACGGAAAGATGCGCCAGGCAATGGCCATCTCCTGTACCCAGCCGATTCACACGCATCTCCACAGCAGGGAGCTGCTCCTGCGAAGGATTCATACCATTCTTCTGCTCTTTCTGTTTCATTCTTCCGATTCCTCCTTGTCAAATTTCACAGGGATAAACCCATTCAGATCCAGATACCAAAATTCCGAGGTATCCTCACCGATCAGCTCCAACAGATCCGAAATGGACAACCGGTGTCCCCGATATCCCTTTGGCAGCTTTGCGGCATTGAACCGCTCATACAGTTCGTCCGGATTGTCTGTATCCAGCTGACCGCAGAATACTTCCCGATATTCTTTCAGGGCTGGACCTCCAGACAACTCCTTCAGTTCCTGGTAACCGATAAATTTCCTGGCCGGATCAACATCCGGCTTCAGCTGATAAACCCGCACCCGGCGCACAGAGGGTACGTTCTGTTCCAGGTTCCTCAGCTTTTCCGCCAGGCCGTTCTGCCAGCGTACCGCCCGGCCTTCCCGGACCAGGCGCCGTCCTGTATCACAGCCGATAAAGGCGGCATCCATCACCGCGTTTTCGCCATCAAAATACCCGATGGGCATTCCGCCCTGTCGGATCAGTTCTTTTTCGTTCATTGGCAACTCCTCCTTTGTATTCATAGCTTCCCAGAGTGGGATTGTAGACCAGACCGAAATCGGACACTTTGGCCCCCAGGATATCCAGGGCTTTTTCAATAGCCGCCCGGCTTCCCGGAGCAGGAATAAATTCGATCAGCGCTTCGCCATCCCGGTACTGCGCCGCGCCCACCAGGCTGCCCACGTCTTCGCTGGCCCACAGGTAATCCAGATAGAGGTCTTTGAACACCAGCGACAGCTTGCGGATCAGTTCCCTTACATCCCGATCCGCGGTCTGAAAGCGGACGGAGGTTCCTCCATCGTACTCCCTGGCGCTTTTCTGTGGGCGCAGGGTATTCTGATCCACTCCCCAGTTCTGCAGGCACCAGCCCCGGGAACAGTTTTCTTCTCCGTATTTCGCCAGAAGATCCAGATTGGTTGGCTGACGATAGACCCAGGGCGGCATAGGGGTGATCCGACTCAGATCCACCGATCCCCGCCCATACCGTCGGTCTGCGATAAAATCAAAAAGGGCAGCAGCTTGTGCGCTGCCGCCCTGAACATGGAGGATATTCTGAACAATCGGCATATGCTCCTCCTTTCTTCCAAAATAGGTTGTATTTATCCTATATTTTGCGTATACTATAGTTGAGGTGGTTCCTGTGATGATCAGTACCAACGCATTGGTTACCATGACCGAAGCAAACCAGAATTTTTCCAAGGTAGCCCGCCTGGTGGATGAGCAGGGAGCCGCCGTTATCCTGAAAAACAATAAACCCCGGTATGCCGTTGTGGACTTTTCCGAGTATGACAGCTTCCAGGCATACCGCCGCTCTTTGGTGGACCGGGCTGCGGATCAGCTGATTGAGGAAAATCCCGAAGCGTTTCGGGAACTGGCAAAATGATTCCCGCCGGCGCTTTCGGAATGTTGTATTTGCCTGCCGTTTACGGTATACTGTTTTTAGAAAAGCTATGGAAAGGGGGATATCCGTATGTGCAGCCAGGCCAATCTGCATCAGCTTCTGTCTGAGGTGCTTGCCCATGCCCAGGATTGCTTTGGCAGCAATCTGGATGGGGTCATCCTGTATGGTTCTCACGCCCGCGGGGATGCGGATGAGGAATCGGATGTGGACATCATGATCCTGGTCCGGCAGCCTGCGGAACAGCTGGCGCGGCAGCGCCGGGAATGGAGTCGGTTCGGCACCGGCCTGGATTTGAAATATGAGGTTTTTACCTCCCTCAAGCTGCAGGACGCGGACACATTCTATGCCTGGCAGGATACCTTGCCCTTCTTCCGAAATGTGACAAAAGAGGGGGTCCGGATCAGTGCTTGAACCATCGAGACAGGCCCTCTCCCAATACAGGCTTTCAAAAGCGGAGGAGTGCTACATTGCCGCCAAATGCCTTCTGGACGATGGCCTTTACACCGACAGCGCCAACCGCTCCTACTACGCCATCTTTCACGCTGTGCGGGCGCTGCTTGCGTTGGAAGGCGTGGATTTCAAAAAGCATTCCGGCGTTATTTCCCACTTCCAGCAGCACTATATCAAGACGGGAATGTTTGACCGGGAATATTCCGATGTGGTCCGGGACGCTTTCAGCATCCGTCAAAACTGCGATTATGAAGATTTCTTCATCATCTCCCGGGAGGATGTCGTTCAGCAGCTGGCAGACGCAAGACGTTTTCTGGATGCAGTCACAACCTATCTGAACTCCCAAAAATAGGGGCAGCGGCGGGAAATCCCGCCGCTGCTTTTTTGCGTTAAACGCCCGTCTTGGGCAGATCCCCCTTGGGCTTGCCCCAGACTACCGTAATCCAGGTATCCTTGGCAACGATCCACTCCTCTCCGATGCGGCCTCCCACATCGGTACGGTTGATGATCCGGTATCCGTCATCCAGGTTTGCCAGTGTCGTTACATAGAGGACCGGCCCGCTCTCCTCATGGAATCCGGCCTGGACTGTACCGAAATTGAAGCGGATCTCGGTGACATATTCACCGGCTGCCAGATCCAGTGCCTCTCTGCCGCAGTCCAGTGTATGGCTGGTTTTGCTGGAAAGTCCATCCTCCAGCGTCTTCCAGCCACTCTTTTTGTTGGTTTTGTATTCCACCGAGTAGGTGAGCCGCTCCGACCAGGTGCCGGTGATGATCTTACCCAGCCGCACTTCCGAAGGCAGCTTGTCATGCCAATAGAAATCGTCCAGCGGCACATTGGAATCATTGCGAACCTCAGAGAACTCATAGGACATGATGTCCCCGGCCAGCACCTCGACATTGCCCCGTTTCTCTATTGTCACATTCGCATCGACACTTTCATTGAGCACCTCGAAGCGTACCAGGTCATCCGCCACCTTGAGTGTGGCATAGAACACCTTACCGTCCGTCCGGTAGTATTCCGGGCTGGAGGTCTCCTTGATGGCATAAGTGTTCAGAGGGAGCGGTTTGCTGGTGGCTGTGCCGTTTTCGGTGACGATCACGTCCACCACTTCCAGCTTGTCGTTGTAAATGGTAAACTCAGCTCCATCCAGGAGCGCCCCCGCTTTGTCCTTGGTAATGGGGTTATCGTCCGCCGCCTTTTTGACGATCTGGATCTGACCCCGCATCGGACGGTTCTCCACGGTGATCTCAGTGGTTTCCCCGGCCTTCAGCTCTACGGTACGGATGGTGGGGTCGACCACATAACCATCGCACTTGATTTCCTTCAGTTTGTACCTGCCCTCCGGCAGTTCCCGGGGAAACTCGATGATACCATCCTGATTGGTCTCATACTCGCCAAGCAGATTGTTTTTAGCGTCATAGAGGTTGAACACCGCTCCATAGATCGGTTCTTTGGTTTCGCTGTCGATCTTAATGAGCCGCAGGGTGGAAAGCGGCTCATTGAGCAGCTCCACCGTACTGGTTTGGCCCCAGGCCAGGGTGACCTCATGGACAGTTTCGTCCAGTTGGTATCCCGGCAAGGGCTCCACCTCCTGCAGATAGAGGGTTTCGCCTCCATCCACACCGGAGAGCAGGATCTGCCCCAGTTGATTGGTGGTGTAGGTTCCAACCTCCCGATGGAACTTATCATACACCCGGATCTTTACGCCCTCCATCGGCTGTTTGGTATCCGCGTCCAGCTTTACAATTTTAAGTGTCGGCCAGGGCTGGTTGCGCCATTCCATGATGTTCAGCTTTCCGGATTCCAACTTCATGGACCTGGGGGTAGGATCAGGCTTGTATCCATCCGCCGGCTGGATCTCAGTCACCTGCACCCAGATTTCCTCTTGGTCGGGCAGGTTGATAATTCCCGCATCATCTGTATAGTAGGTACCGATGGTGCGCCCGTCGATTTCTTCAATATAGAAGCCCACATCGGGAATGGGCTCGCCTGTGACGTCGTCCACCTTACGGATCTGCAGCCCGGTACGGGGTCGGTTCTCAAATGTGACCATGGCGGCGGCTCCGTACTTCAGCTCCACCAGTTTTGCTTCGCCTGTGGCGATATAGGCAGGGTTGGCCTGCACTTCAGTCACCAGGTACCAGCCCGGGACAACATCCTTTCCAGTGACCACTGCCATGCCGTTTTCGCCGGTTGCAACCTCTCCCACCATCCGTCCATCCGAGTGACGCACCTCAAATACAGTGTCTGGGATCGGATCGCCGGTGATGGCATCCTTCTTGGAGATGATCAGAGGATTCTCCGGGGTGTTTTTCAGCTTCAGAACCGGATTTTCGGCAGCATCCAGCTTAATCTCATGGACCGTTTCATCCAGGAGGTACCCAGGCAGCGCCCTTTTTTCTTTTACTTCATAAATTTGACCGGGCTCCAAAGGTTCAACGACAATCCTTCCGCCTGCATCGGTTGTAAAGTCTCCAAGGCTTTTCCCGTTTTTGACGGAAACCTCAAAAACCACCCCCTCCAGCGGCTGGAGGGTCACGCTGTCGATTTTCTCAATGGTAATCGTTGATTTTTTGTCGTTGGGGATATCCAAAGTTTTGTGTTCACCCTTGGCAACCGTCACATCATAGGTGTTTTTCTCGGCCATCACATAGCCTTCCGGCGCAAACAGTTCCTCGACAATCAGCGCGCCTTCCGCCGGCAGCGGAAGGATGATCTCGCCCCACCGGTCCGTTGTCTGCGTCCATACCTGAGCAGATACATGAGGGTCCGCATACCGGATGCGGAAGGTTGCACCCTCCAATGCAATATCCCGGTTTCCTGTTTCATGCTTGTAAATGGTAAGGCTGCAAGGCATGGCGGTGTTGGTGAACGTCATGGTGGTTTCCCGGTCACCGGCAATGAAATCGGTAAACTCCTCCACCTGGGGATCGCTTTCCGTTTCCGCGGAAGAAGAGGATTCCGACTCTGCCACTACCTCACCACTCTCAATCTCGATGACTGTGCTGGAGGTAGTTTCAGTGACAATGGTCACCGTCCAGGTTTCTACATGGGTGACACGGGTATAGGTAGGGGCAACTACCGCCGCCTGAGGGGTGGGGTCCAGAAGGTATCCTGCCGGGGCCTTGACCTCCGTTACAGTCACAGTGGCCGGATCGTGGTTGTCTTTGGGGCGGGTCCAGGTAAAAAGCCTCGCTCCGTTGTCCACTTCCCAATTTTCTACTGTCGTGTGGGTACCGTCTGAGAACGCTACATCAATGTCAAACAGCGCGCCATCCAGGCTCTCATCCTTCTCATCGTGCTTGCGGATCGTGATCTGGCCGATGGCATCGCTGTATTCATAGGTTTTCCGGTTGCGGACCTCCGTTTCGGTCTGGGTGTCGGTTTCCACCTCGATGCGGTATTGATCTTCCGGGTAGTCATCGGGGTCGATCTCCGGGTCAGGGCCGGGATCGGGATTTTCTTCTGTGTTGTAGGTAATCAGGTCCTGGGTGCCGCCGATCCAGGAGAGATAGTTGTACTTGAGGTTGCTGGCATCGGCGTTTCCATTAAAGATTTCATCCGCGGAAGATGCGCCGGGGCAGCCTCCCCAGGAGCTGACCGAAGTACCCATGATATGGGCCCAGATCGCCGCCTGTGCCGCGGCATAGTCCGCATTGCTCTTGCCGGATTTGTCGTAGTTGGCAAGGATCTGCTTGATGGTGGAGTCATTTCCCTGCCCGGACTGGATATAGTCACCTGCCGGGGTTTCTCCATTCCATTCTCCGCAGAAGGCAATTTCTCCATTCAAATAAATTTTGGGCATGGGGCTGCCCAGGTACGCTCCATTGGCAAATTCCAGCTGGCCTCCGCTCCAGGTAATCATGGAATAGGACGGGGAAGCCGAAGATGCCCGGACAGATCGGGACCGCAGCATGGTCATACCTGACGCCGCCAACGCTGCCTGCTGGTATTGCTGCAGCCAATGTGCCGAAGCGTCATCTTCCGGCAAGGCCGGAGAGTTTTCCCCATTGGAGGCTCCAATTGTAAGTTCAGAATCGGGGTCTTTCTCCGGTGCCTGCCCGGCATCCGGGCCTGCGCTGTCGGTATTGTTTTCGTCCGGATTCTTTTCTTCTTCTGCATCCGGTTCCGTTTCCCCCGGGACAGCGCCATCGGCAGAAGTCTCCTTTTCCTCCTCGGCAGAGGCGCTGGGCGGCGATTCCGTTTCGCCATCTTCCGGCTCTGCCGGAGGGCTGATTATGACCGTTTCTTCTTCCTCCTCATCAGAGGCGGCTCCACTGTCTGAGATCTGCTGGGGAGCAAGCAGGCCCGCCGTATCTGCTGTGTTTGCGGCAAATGCCTGGGTGGGCATGACGCCCATCAGCATGACGACGGTAAGGGCCATGGCAAGAATACGCTTTGCTTTCTTCCTCATAGTGCGCTTCCTTTCTTGTTAAAATAAAAAATAGGTCCCCTTTCGGGGACCCGGTCAGCTTGATGTTTTCGATTTGTGTTTACCGGCAGAAGAGCATACACCAGTAGGTGATACCATCGGAGCCCTGCCAGCAGGCAATTCCTGCGCTGTGATACCGCTCCGCAAGGATCATATCCCGGTGCCCTGGTGAATCCAGCCAGGACGACACCGCAATTTCTGGTGTGGAAGCCCGGCGGTTGATGATTTCGCCGTAGAAGTAGGTTCGGGAGATTCGGCTCCCATCCGGTCTGGTGTGGCTGTACAGCTCCTCCAGTTCAGGAACCCGTATCTTCGCCAGTTCCATTGCCTCCTCATTGACCGTTACCTCATGCAGGCCGTTCTCTGCCCTGGCCTCGTTGATGAGGTCAAAGGCTTCCAGCGCGAGCGCATCCGCATCTGCCTGCTCCGGTTCTGCTGCCGGCGGCACCTCCTGGGGGATCAGCTTTTCTTCATTGATCTGTTCTGGATTTGGCTGCGGCTGTGTTTTGTCCTCCCCGGCGCTGTACAGCTTCCGGTAGTCGTTAAACGCCTCCGCCAACCAGAACTCCCATTGGGTCCCGTCAGCAGGCTCTCCTTGGGACAAATCCTTTACCGCATCAGCAGGGATACTGCCCAGCACCTCTCCATTTTCTCCGTAAAAATACCAGACTGTGATGGGCCAATCCTTTCCGGCTGCAAAGACCGCGGGGGTATCCCAGTCCCGGATGTCAACAGGCAGTCCTTCCATCCCGGCGGATGCAGCATAAGCGGTGACAGTACTGGCTGCAGCCATAATGGCGGCAAGGATGGCGATCAGGCTCTTTTTCATTGCAGAAAACCTCCTTTCGCCACCAAGGATACCAGCAATGACATACGAAAGCTATCACCAAAACCACCGAAACTTCAGACGCCATCTTGTTCGGTAGGAACACATAGATCTGTTTCAATATCATCCTCGGTGGCTTCGCTCAGATCCAGCCGCACCAGTTCAATCACTTTCTGGGGAGGCGGCGGTTCGCCGCCCGCTGCTTTCCAGCCAGCTATAAAGGCGATACGGACCATGGAAAACAGAGCATTGGATGCCTGATCATATTCCCTGCGTTCCAAGAAATCTGAGAAGGCTTTCTCAAAATCATCTGAATACAATGCCCATCACTCCATATTAATATCCAATATAACGTACTATCATAATAGCATTGATTGTGCTAATTAGCAACTTCATTTCCCAATCGGCAATACTAATTCTATAAAATTGGGACAGTGGGGAGTGATGTCAATGATCGAAATATTTGCTGAAAGATTATCTGCCTTGAGAAAAGCGGAAGGGCTGTCCGTAAACGAATTAGGGAAAAGAGTTCACATATCCAGCAGTATGATCAGCCGCTATGAAGCAGGGGAGCGGCTTCCGTCTTACAAAGCGTTGATCAAATTCGCCGCCTATTTTAAGGTTACAACGGATTTTCTTCTGGGCGTTGAAACTTCTTCGGAAACACGCTCGAAAATTACAATTGATGTGACCGGACTCTATCCCCGTCAAATAGAAGCTGTCCGAATGATTGTAGAACAATGTAAAGATATGAACGGTGTCGAGAGTTAACACCGTTTTTTATTTCTGCGTTGCCTGCACCATCAGACGCATATTCGGTTTTCCAGTGATGCAGGTAATCATAGTGATCCGGTTGAGGCCATCCTCATACCGCATCAGGTAACTCCAGTCATCCTGTGCGATCTCCTTCTTTTCTGTTACCTGATACTCACGCTCCCCCTGTGCTGTTTTATAGGTGAGGCTGTCCCCCAGCTCCAGCAGGTGCAGGTTGCCAAAATAGGCTGTTGCCCCTGCCGGCGCCACATTGTGGCTGCTGAGTCCGATATTTCCGTCCCAGGCGGAGGTGATGGCAAAATGGGCGATCCCTTTGGTCATGCTCTCCATCTCTCCGCCATGCTGAGCCGTTTCATAGACCGGCGCTGTAAGATTGATTTTAGGAATTACCAGGGTTCCAATGGTTCCGTCTTCCAGTGTGATTTCTTCCGGAAGGGTAAAGGTCTCAGTAGAAAGGGGGACGGCTTCTTCCCACACAGTTTCCGGCTGATCGGTTCGGATCAGTTCATTGCCATCGTTTACGCTTTCATCCATTTCCACTGCCGATGAGCCGATGACCACGACCCCATCTTCCGAGGTATAGGCCCGGTTCTTATCCAGATCAAAGGTCACCTGGCTTTCAGCGGGCGGGTCAGCGATGGTGTGTTTGGAAGCTTCATATGCCTGGTTTGCCTGCCATGCTGCCGCTCCGATCACCAGCGCCGCCAGGGGAAGACCAATCAGGAACCACTTGCCGGACTGGTTCCAAAGATTCTTCATCCATTCTTTCATCGCTCATCATCCTCCAATCCACGGTCCATCTCATCGAGCAGATCAGGCAGATCCATTGGCGGGCGTTCGCTGTAGGGGTCGTTCTGCCTGCGGGCCTTCTCGCGTTCCTTCATGGACTCCTTTCCTCGCTGAATCAGCCAGATCATTCCATACACAGCGCCGGCTGTCGCGCCGATCCCCAGGAGAAGGACCAGGACACCCCGCCAGTTGATCGGACTGCCGCTGACGGAAAACAGGCCGGCAGAGGGAACTTCCTCATAGACGATGCTCACCATCTTGCTGCCCTGCGTAGTGCGGGTCGCCTCCCCGGTATAGTCTGCACTTACAAGATACCCATCCGCTTTGCTGCCCCAGGCGGTCCCGGTATAGACCGCTGTGGCTCGAAAAAGGGAGGGAACCTCGCTGTTGTCAGCGGCGCTGGCCATAGGGGTCCACTGGACATCTGCCAGAGACAGTGTCACACCATTTTTCTCCGCTGTCTTGGGAATATAGTAGGGGTCGTTCCGGTCAAGTCCGGTATATTCCCGGGTGTCCTTCAGGGTATAGGCATAACTCTGGGTTCCATCGGCTTTGGAGCGGATCGAATTCTGATCCAGGGTCAGCGTCCCGGTAAATCCATCCTCACTGTACTCCAGTGTGGGAGAGAGCAGGGAAAGCAGCTCCTCGCTCTCATCCGTTTCTGCCGATGTGGTTACCGTCCTGGACACCTCCTTTCGTTCCGTTTCACCGGGCAGTTCCCGGCAGAGGATATCGGAAACCTGATAGGAGATCCCCCGGCGGATCAGCCCTTCCTCGAGGAGCGTCTGGGGGTCTGTATCCTGCGGCACAAGGAAGGTTTTGACCAGCAGCTGGGTATCGCCGTCCTGCAGGGTCTGTACTTGGATGGGGTAGCAGCCCCCTGTCTGAAATCGGGTTTCCGTTTCATCTTTCTTCTCCTCTCTGGGTGTAATATCGGTAATGGTAATACTGGTTTCTCCGTTTTCTCCGGTCCCCACCACGGTCTGAGGCTCCTGGGCAAACGCAGTTGTCCCCATAGAAAGCACCAGAGCGCAGGCCAGCAGCGCGCCGATTTGTCTTTTCATATAAATCCTCCCTTCACATCGAAAGCTGGGATTCCTGGGCCGATGGCCGCAGCTGCTCCAGCTTTTCCTTTGCCCAATCGGGCAGGTATTCCTCTTTGAGAACGCCAATCAGTTGGTTCCTGTTCCAACTTGTGATTTCATCATCCCATAAACAGATGCACCGCACCGCGTTGTCTTTCAAATCCCCCAATGCCAACCACAGCTGATTTCCACGGCTCCAATAGCCGCCTCGCAGAATATCAGGTGAAAGAACCAATACTTTTGCTTCACAGCTTTGTGAAGCAAAAGAGTCTGCTTCGCACTGCTCTATGCCAAACAGACCGGATCTTTGAAGAACCTCTCGATATTCTGAAACAAAGCCATCCAATATTGCCGGATGGCTTTCCACCAGATAATCTGTTCTGCGGTCCTCTTTGGGAAGAGACATCTTTTTTGCCCATTCCTTGTTCTGCGGCGAAAAACGACCATCCCACTCCTTCTGCTGCAAGGTGTTGGAAAGCACCCAGGCAATCCGCAGAAATCCAAAGTCCCGAATCATCGGCTCGATGCAATCAAACCGCATATGCATTCCGTCGAAATTCATTCGGATTGCTTCCTCAATGGCATTTTTGCATCTGATATTTTCCTGCAGGCTCTCCCTCCACAGGCTGATCTGATTCCTCCGCCTCGCCTCAGCCAGCGATCCCCGGTAGAGATAAGGGTAATCCTTCACTGTTTTTCCTCCTCCCGGAGAGAATTCAAAAGCCGGGCAGCCAGTTCCATCTGGCTTTCCCGGCTCATGGCGGATGCGGCGGCGTGGACAAAAGCCTCCACAGCTTCCGGGGATTTATCCCCCATTTCAATGAGATGGACTTTCTTGATCTGAACCCCGTCTTTGACCGGGATCAGCTTGATGATATCCCCCCGCTGGATTTCCATTTCACTCTGGAGTTCCCTGGGCAGGTAGATCCGCCCGTTCTTTCCCATCACCTTATAGACCGACTGGCTCAAAACTCATACCCTCCTTCCACAATCGCATCCCGAACCGAAGCCGGATGGATTCCAATGCATTTCAGCAGCTCCCGCAGCCCCGCAGGCACCCGGGAAAGAACAGCATCTTCCCGGGCGTCATCCCAGGCATCCTCCAGCAGTTCCCCCTCAAAATCCTCCAGCGGTTCAATGACAATCCTTCCATCCTCCAGGTACATATCCAGCAGATCCGGATCGCAGGGCAGCCCCGCCTCCATCAGCATTTCTTCGGGCAGGTACAGGCCCTCCGATTCCAGGGGGATCTCCAGATCCTCGGAAAACCCCCACAGGGCTTCCCCGATTTTTTCACGCTTTGTTTGATCCAGGTTCCTGGAGGTAATCAGGATCACCTCCGGCGCCATCCCGATCAGGACATCGGGCTCCCGATTCAGCCCCGCCGCCTCCAGAATTTCTTCCGGGATCTGCAAACAGCTCTCTCCATACTTCATTCTTCTCATCGCCTTTTCCTCCTTCGCAAATCAGGGTATATTCATACTCCGGTTGTTCTTTATCTGTCTGATCAAACAAGGTCATCTGCCGATCCTTGGGATGGTCCCTGGGATCGTAGTTGAGGATGATCAGCTCCCCGTACTCGTTCTTTTTCTCCGGATGTTTGGATGCGTATCGGTTTGCCATGGTATTCTGCCGGGTCACAGAAAAAATCCAGAAGCCCTTGTAGAGCTCCCGGATAAAGGGGTGGTCATTATACGAAAGCACCGCGTAGCAGCCACACTCTCCAAACAGCTCCCGCAGCCGGTAGTGATCCCGCATCCCAAAGGCTACCTCATAGCATTCCGCCTGGTAGTAAGGCGGGTCAAAATACAGGAGCGTCCCCGGCGCGTCATATTTGGGAACAATGGCCTCATAGCTGAGATTTTCAATCACCACATTCTGCAGCCGTCGGGAACAGGACCAGATCAGGTGCAGACCCCGGCGGATATCGATGGGTTTCCCTCCATAGGAAGTCCCGCTGCCGGCATAGCTGTACCGGATCACCTTGTAGAAAGCGGCAGCTTTCCGCACATCTCCCAGTTCCGTTTTCTCGGTCAGCAGCTCCAGAAGTTCCTCCCTCTCAGGCGGCTCGAAACATCGTTTACACAGCTCCATCTCCTCCTTCAGATAATCATCGGTAAATTCCTCCTCCCTGAGAAACTTCCGCAGTACTTCAAATTCCTGTCTGGAATTGAGCGGTAGAAAGCCGATCTCCCGGATCAGAGCCAGAGGACGGTTCCTGACACACCAGAACAGATTGACCAGATTGCTGTTGTAGTCGTTGTACACTTCCTCACAGCGATCCGGTTCCCGGCCAAAGGTAACTGCCGCGGCGCCGCCGAACACCTCCACCAGCCTGGTATATCCGTTGGGGAATAACCGGTAGAGAATCGGGCGCAGCGCGGTCTTGCCCCCTACCCAGGGGATAAACGGTTTCAGGATAGACGCTCCCTCCTCTCCGAGAAACAAAAAAAGGCCGCCCTCTCCGTTTCCGGAAAGGGCGGCCTTTTTCATCTTCTTTTTAGTTCATTGTCACACCGGGTTCTGCCCGGGGCGCCGTATGTTCAAAATGGAATTCCTGGCTGTTGCGGCGGATATAAGCTGTCCCTTCCGCATTCAGGACATATCCCTCCTGTTCCAGCAGATAAAGCCCATACTCCTCCAGATGGGCACAGGCCGGTGTGAGAACCGGATCGGCAGGCTGGTTCATCAGCTTTTCCATCCTTTTCAGCCCATACTCTTTCTCCTGGCCCGCGAGAACCATGTCATAGCAGTTCAGGTTCTGGGCGATGTCCAGCGCCATCGCAATGGTGTCGCACCGCTCCAGTTCCATGGCCGCAAAATATTTCTCAAGGAAGTGCGGCTGTCCCTGCCCCTGCTCATCCAGGACACACCCAAGGTCATTCCCGTCCCGGATCAGCTGCTCCAGATCCTCATACTGCTCCGCCGACTCCTGAAGTTCCGGGATGATGCACCGGGCTTCCAGCAGGGTGCAATCCTGGGGACTGTCCACCGATAACGCTTGCAGGGCCATTTCCACCTCGCCAGGCATCCAGCCGTTCAGGGGAGAGTAATCCGGCAGACGAAGCCAGACTCCCTCCGGATTTGCGGGGGAGGCCAGCCTGAGACGCAGGCTCCAATCCCCTCTGGGAAGAGACTCCGGATTGGTTCCACGATACAGCCGCTCCGGTTCCTGCCGGGGATAGGACACATAACAGCCGCCGATAAAGAGGCCGGGATGGCAGGACTCATAGTTTTCTCCGATCTGCTCCAGGTCCATAAACAGCCAGGCTTCCGGGGGGATATCGGTGTAGTATTTCAGATAAAACCGTCCCAGGCTCTCATAGCTGCCCGCGGGACAGAGCACATTATATTCCTCCAGGGACAACAGGCAGTTGACCGCTTCCCGCGCAAGCTCCTCCGGCTTTTGCCGCAGCACAGATACCAGCCTTTCGGCGCTATCCTGGCTGGCCAATCCGGATAACCTGTCGGATCTCCAGATAGCTGCTGCCAGCTGGTATTCCTCCCGGACCGAGAGAGCCCGCAGGCGTTCTTCCATCCATTCCCGCTCTTTGCGGTTCAGCGGAAGGCTCAGCAGCAATTCTTTTTCATCGTTCATCGGCACACCTCCATTCCCATCCCCTGATCCTCTTTCTGCCGGCTCGGAATCAGTTCTCCATCCTGCCGGTGGAGCAGGCCATAGGGTGTCAGCACCTCGTGGTCAGCGGCGATCAGTTCCTGCCCATATCCATCCAGGTCAATATGCCGTAGCAGGCTTTTGAGACCATCCCCATCCAATATTGCCTGTAGTTCTGCCAGGGCAACGTCTTTGGGGGAATAGATCGCTGGAGAGAACACCATCTCCTTTACAGAATCCACCAGTTCCAAAGCATCTCGCAGATCCTCGCAGTCGGTGGCCAGCAGAAGGGCTTTGTACTTTGAGAGCTGCCCCTGCCGCTGAAGCTGATCGAGTTTCTCGGCAAAGGGCCGGATGGTGCCGAGATTCTCCTCATCTTCCATCCACTCCCTTGCCCATGGGACAGCACAGTCCAGACAGACAAAGCCGCATTCTTCCCAACATACCGCATCCAATTCTTCCAGCGTCTTATCCAGTTCTTCCTCTGAAGCAGGCAGACGGATTACAGCAGATCGATCGGCATTTTCCCCGGCATTAAAAAACGCATGCCCTACTTCCAACAGGACAGTATAATCCGGTTTTGGCGGAGGATCATCCGGGAGAGGGATCTGCTCCAGTTCGGTATTCTGTACCACATAGCCGCCCCTGGTAAAGACACCGCCCTCCGCCTGGCGCTGTTCCCGACCGATCCGCTCGAAGTCCAGCAGCTCAAACACCTTGTCCGGAAGATCTGCCAGCTCCTCAAAAAAATCATTCTCCGCGTAGAACCTCCCCAACTGGGAGTCGTTGCGGGCTTCTCCCACCACATGGCAGCAGTCCGCATTGTGGGCAAGCTGGATCAGCGTGTGGATGGGGATCTGCCCCTCATTTTTCTCCTGCTCCATCCTGAGCAGCCCTTCAAAGGTGATGCTCTGTCTGTTGTTCAGCTCAGACAGCTTCTCCGCCAAAGCGTTCAGGTGATTCAAGGAACAGTCAGGTGAAATCACAGATTCCAGATACTCAAAGTCCAGATATTCCTCCACCTGGTAGTACGCTTCCTCAGAACTGCGGCAGCCCACCCGCTCCAGCGCATCCTGCATTTCGTATGGCGTGGCCGGCAGGGAGAGGACAGCATAACGATCCTCATCTTCCTGCGCGTTTGCGAGATACAGCTCAAAGACTTTGTTCAAGTTCCACCCCTCCTGTCTGGGCTTCGTCCTGCCGGTACCATGCGGGGTCTGCGCCGGGGACATCCCAGCCATGCATACTGCCGGTCACCATAGCTTCCACCTGCTCGGGGGTAATCCCACGCTTCTGGTTGCTGTAGTCAGCGATACGCTGGTTCTGTTCCCGATCGCCTGTATCCCAGTTGCTGGGATAATAACCGCTTTCTCCTTTCTTGATACAGATCAGGGCGCCGGTACTGGGCAGCACTGACCAGCAAAGATCCGGAAGCCGGTCCAGGGAATCGGGAGAGAACCGCTCCTGTTCTGTCTGGATAGTCCAGTTTCCAGCATTCCACAGGCTGACATATAACTCACCTTCATTGACCCTGATTTTTCGCTGCTCGAAGCCTTCACCCCATCCATCCGACGCCTGCCCGGAAATATAGTCAGCCAGAATCTCTTTCTCCTCTGGGGACAGAGTTCCATTCACCTGACAGCGGGCCACTCCCCAGAGCTGCCCGTTCCGGCTTTCCACATCAAATACCACCGATCGGACCTTCCCGTTGACCCCATCCGTCTTATCATACCAGCGCATCAGACCCCGTTCCTTTTCTTCCGGCATCTGGTTTTCCAGGATCGCTTCCCGAATACTGGCTTCATAATCCATCAGCTCCCGGCCGGTCAGATCACTGCCGTATTCCTCCAAATCGCCCCAGTCATCATAGCCATAGAAATCTCCTGTCAGGGGCATATAAAACTTCAGCTCCTGGGATGCTGGGGGAATAACTGTAAAGCGGTCTTCACCGATGATCAGGGCAAGTGTCCTTCCATTATCCCAATTCACATGAAACTGTCCCATATCATCGATCCATCGCAAAGTGCCCATGGTTCCAGGTTCTACCGGATGATACGGGTCATTCATTTCTTTCAGCTGGATACGGCTGCCCTCGGGGTACTGTTCCCGCAGGAACTCCAGCCATTCTTTTGTGATCCTCTGCATCTTATATCCCTCCCATTGTCATACCCTGTACGGGATTTTCCTCTCCCAGTGCCTGATGAAGCATCTGGACCGCCTGCAGAATAACTGGATCATCCTTGAAGCAGTCCATAACCTGGTAGTCCCCAAAGAACTGCTGCTCACAATCTGCCAGACGGACAAGATCCACTGTAGCAATTTCGTCCTTGGTAACACCTAGCCGTTTTTCTTTTTCATCGGTATCCTGGTATACCCGGACGGCTTCCTCCAACGTCATATCCTGTTGGATCTGTTCCTTCGGGCTTCCACAGTTTGTTATCACATACCAGTTATAGGTATGGGTCAGATTAGGATCAGCGGCATCCCGCAGAGCCTTCTTTCCTTCCTCCGTCAAACCGTAGTCTTCCAGCTTGAAAGAATTTTCTTCACCTGCAAAGTCAAGCAGGATATCATCCACCGCCTTTCGCACCCGAGGGTCTTTGGTCAGGGTCTGATATCGGAAGCCAGTGGTCGTCATAAAGGGGAGTTCCTCCCGGACAGCATCCAGATACTTTTGTGGATCAGTAAAAATTTCTTCTTCACCACTGGCAAAGGCAATCTTTCCGACAGGATGGTCCTCCTGCCAAAGCTGCTGGTCATGGCCCGCTGTTCCCATCACCTCGTCTTCCTCTGGTGTCAGGGCATGGAAAAGCCCCGCTTCCTCCGGGAAAGCGGGGCGTAGATGGAATCCTGGCTCACACTGCTGTTCTTTTGTCTTGCGTCGGTTCACTGCCATAAATCTCACTCCTCCTTTCATAGTTTATAGCAACAACTAATACCACATCTCCGGCAGAATAGCTACCAGAAATCTGAATCTTATTTACATGGTGAGTTCCGGTTCTTGTTTCAGCTCCAAATCCGGGGCAATGTCCTCCAGATACTTTGGGTCCAGGACTACTTCTGATTCATTTCTTCCAGTTAACAGGGCAAAAATATGCTCTTTCTTTATTTGCGCTTGATAAACCATTCCATCTTCCCCAAAGCGGTGTGCAAACCACACAGCAGTGTCATAATCCAGTGTCCAGGATAAAGCGCGAATATTTTTGGCATTGTAATTGGTCACTCCTCTGTACACTGTGACCGGGTCTGCAAGAGCATCCAACTGAGTCCGTTCCATGTCGTTCATTAACTTGGCTCGATCTGCCTGTTTGAACATAGAAACCAGTCGTTCTTTGCTAACGTTTGCATCTCGGTTTGCATACTCAGACTTCATCCAGGTATCCACCAGGATGGAGGAGAAATCCTCCTTGGACAGATATGGTTGCGAAAATCTGAGAAAAGTCAGGGCATAGGGTGAGTTAATCAGGCTGTAGATTTGATATGGCGTTTCGGCATTGTGAATCTGCTGCCGCATACTCTGCCTCCACATATCCAGATCCTTTGGATTTTCCAAAAGATTCAGAAACTGAAAAGATCCTTCAACGGAAATCGCTGTAACACCAGTATTGGTGAAAGGGTGCTGCACGACCATTGGAGAATACTTTGTCTTCTCAATATCGGTGAAAAGCAAAGCAGAGGCTACCTGCTTGACCCCATCCAGATCGGTATGCTTCTTCATTAAGCCTCCCTCACATTCCGCCCATTAATGGACCCTGCTCGGCCCTGTACTGCTCCACAGAGTCACCCATCATCAATTCCTCCAGTGTAAGAGTTCCTTTATAGGAAATATATCCACTCTCAACAAATTGACCGATTTCCTGAAACAGAAGGCTCTGCCCAAGGCGTTCATAATCGATATATCCCTCCAGCCCAGCGTCATAGTAATAGTCGCCAGACTCCTGAACCATATACTTCCCATATTCCTGAACGGAGTGGATATGTGGAATGAAATCAAACTGATCCAGGTTCCGGCACAGCTGGACTACTTCCTCCACGGCAGCAGGCTGGGCCCAGGCAGTGACCGCTCCCAGCTTTGCCTGGCTTACCTTATCCAGCTTGCCCACCTCCTGAGCCAGCTGATTGAGTTTCTGAGGAAGTTCATCTTCCAAATTCAAGGAACGGCTGACTTCACAGGGCAGATTGTTGTCCATTACAAAGAGGTTGATATCACTTCTTTGGGTAATCTCCGCTCTGGTTAAGGCACGTTCCAGGCGTTCCTCACTGCAGGGCAGATACAGCCAGGTGACATTGGCGCCCTTTTTGAGATCTTCATCTGATGCCAGCGCAAGGGTGAGGACGGAGTCCGCATAAAGGTACTGCGGAAAATATCTTCCGTCATAGACCGGCTCCAGCTGCATTCCATTATCATAGAAAACTCCATAGGGAGTAATGATTCCCGGATGTTCATTTATGAGAAGGAGAGCCGTTTCATATCCATCCAGACTTTCCATTTCCTCTCTTGTCGCGCCACCATTCAGAGTAAGGTAATGGATTCGTCCCACTTGTTCAAGATCTGAAAAATCCACAATCACCGTTGCCTGGTCGCAGCAGAAAGTCAGATTGATGAGATCTGTCACTTGCGAGAGACCGTAACGTTCTGCCGCAGCCTGGAACTGTGTCTTTTCATAGGGCGAAATGCCATCCAGACGTTTTGCCAGGTAGTCCAGCTCATCCAGATTGACCTCCTGGCCTGCCAGGACATTCAAAACAGGCCAATCGCCTTCAACACTTTCCACCATGCAGTCTGGGGAAAGTTCGCTTCCTACATGGAGCACTTCCAGCATCCTCGTAATGTCAGCGTACTGATCCTCTGGGATGGGGAAGGGAACCGCTACCATTCCGTATTCCATATGGTCCTTATTGGACAAAACTGTTTGAAACATCTTCGCTGCCCCCTGTCATTGGTTCATTATGAGAGGTAAAAATTTTCCGTTTCTGCTGGCCCCGGCAGCACTGCCACCGGGAACTGGTCAAAGTTCTGGTTATCGCCAAACACCTCCAGGATTTCCTGCTGCTTTTCCTCGGTGAGATCGTCCCAATAGATTTCCACCATTTAGCATGACTCCTTTTCTCGAAAGTTCTTCCAGTCCAGCTGCTGCATATCCGTCCGGGTACAGGTTCCGTCTGAACTGCGGCAGATGATCCCTACCTTTGGATAGGGACAGCCAATACATCGGATAGGGATTGGAACTCCTGCCCATCCGCTCACTCTTTCTTTACGCTTTTGATCTTTCACCATTTGGATTCCTCCTGTGCTTCCCTAAACACAAAAAGGGCGCCGGAACTCTCTACAAAATTTCGGCGCCCTTTTTGAATTCTGGAAATGAAAAAAGCACCTATCTGCTGGTATCCAAAACCAGCGGACAGGTGCCTCTTTCCTGCTATGAATTTTTTAGTACAATCGAGTAGGAGGCTACCCA
>DBQB01000050.1 GCA_002305685.1 Ruminococcaceae bacterium UBA1405 | reverse complement strand
CTAAAAACTCAATATTTCCTACCAGGGCTCTTTTTTGTACTGTCCGCACATAATGGAGCTGTCCAGAAAAACGTCAGCTTTTTTAATACCATAAAGGCCGGTCAGCTTTCTCCCAGCAGCGCCGCTTCCACCACGGCGTCCCGAAAACGAAGATACCAGTTTTCAAACTGGGAATCGGAGGTCATGATATCCAGCGCTTCGTCGGAGTCCATTCCTCCCTTGACAACGGTGAGATACCGGTTGCGGGAGGTGCGTCCTTCGTTTGCCAGTGTCTGATCCATCATGTCGGTAATTTTTTCGCTTCCCTCAAAAACGCTCAGCGGGAAGAGGGTGTGGGTTTCCAGCTGTTGTACGGCTTGCAGCAGCCCTGCCTGTTCCAGCTGGCCGATTTGCGTCGATTCAAACGCTTGGGTAAGGATTGGGTCGGAGAGGGATTCCCGAAGGGTTGGAAGCATCCCGCAGGCTACCGCCATCTGTGCCATCCGGTCTGGTTCCAGCAGATAGGTCAAAAAGATCTGAATGGCTGCCTGATGTTCTTGGCTCCCTTTGATGGCCACCAGACCCAGCGTCTGCTGCAAGGCCGCCGCCTCCCCCTGCGCAAAATAGGGGGTGGAGAGCATAGCGAAATATGGCTGGGTGTTTACGTTGCGCAGCTGAGAGGTGGGGAGCAGGCAGGACATTGCGTCTTCCTGGGAGACAGCGGCGAGACTATCCTGCCAGCTGAAACATCCCTGGATGGCGCTGGGATACCAGAAATCCCAGAAGACCCGAACCCGCTCCCGCGCAAAATCAAAGCGGATGGTTTGCTGGTCGGCGGTAAACATCTCCTGGCCCAAACTGCGGTACCCGGAGAGAAGCAGCTGCCCCCAACAGTCGGTGACAAAAAAGCTGGGAAGGGTTTGGTCAGCGGCGAGGGAACCGGGGGTGTTCTGCCTTGGTTCCGACTCTTCCTCCTGTTCGGTTTGCTGCTGGGTTTGATACCATTGCCGGTATTTCAGCGCGGTTTCCCCAATGCCCTCCCAGGTGGAGAGCAGGCTTTCAGCGGAAAACTCTAAATCCGTTGGCTCTTCGGCGAGTTCCGGCTGCTGCTCCTGGGCGTCCTCCGAAACAAGAGTGGAAGAGAATGTTTCCCAGAGGTCTTGCCGGTACATCAGTACAGTAGTGTCCAGGCCGATGGGAAACAGGGTCATAGAATCGCTGTCCCCGGGATACATTTCCGCCTGCACACATTCCAAAAATGCCTCTTGCTGCTCTGAGGAGAGAAATTCATCCAGATGCATGGCCAGATTCAGCTGATCCAACCGGTATGCTGTGTCGTCCCAGGCAAAGAACAGGTCAGGAAGCCGGACCAGATCGTCGGTCTTTTCCTTCTCCTGCTGCAAGGCATCCTTTATCGCGTCGTTGACGCCCTGGATTCCATCGTACCCGGTGAGCTGTACCGAAATCCGCTGCTGCTCCCCCATCGTTTGGTTGAATGTTTCGGTCAGTGTTTCCAGCGCGGCCGCTTCCCGTCCGGTAAAACCGTGCCATAGCCGCAGGGTGATGGGAGCCTGATTTCTTACCGCGGTGGAAGAAAGCGCGCTGTAAAGATCCGATGCCGTATCCGCCACTGCGGCGAAGGGTTGCTGCGCAGCGGCGCATCCACTCAGCGCCAGCGCCAAAGCGGCGGCCATAATCCGCCGATATCTCTGTTTTTTCATGATGTCCTGCCTATTCTGCCAGATTTTTTGCGTGCTGTTTGTCCTGGCGCCCTTTCTTGGCTCAGGAAGAGGGATAGGGGATGGCTATTGTGAAATACCGCGCTTATTCGACATGAATATACTCAAAATCGCAGCAGCCGTCTCCCTCAATGTTTTCATCGTTGAGACAGGCGATTGCCAGTTTTGCGCCGGTCCAGGTACCCGCCTTCGCCTGGAAGGTATATCCCAGATCGATGAATTCGTCCCCGTCAAAGCTGAAGCCGAATTCATAGCTTCCGTCCTCTGCCATGGCAACCTTCATCCACAGCGCCTCCGATGCGGGAATCATAATGCGGCGCAGCACCGTTTCTGTCGCTTCCCCGGCGTATTCCCGGCCTGTGACCTCGCCGCGGACACACTGCACCGCATAGAAACCCTGGGTGCCTTCATATTTCAGTGAGATATATCCGTAGGTGTGCCCAGTGATGGCAAGCAAGGCCTTATCACCGGGTTGCTCAAAACGGGGGAGGATCTTTACCGTCGCCTCAAAAGAGCGGGTCTGTATCAGTTGGGTCAGCAGGTTGGGGGCATACCACAGCAGGTTTTCCCGCTGCTCCTCCGCGGTGTTGACCTGGGCATACAGCCGCAGATTGCCCGGATTCTCGGTCAAAGAATACCACTGGCTTTGGGGATTGCCCATAAAGGACCACTGTAGCCCCAGCTCCGGCCGGTCAAAGGCATCGCTGGTGGCTGGGGTACAGATGGGATAGGTTTTTCCTACGTTTGGCTTTTTCCAAACCGATACCGGTTCCCCGATGCCATCCCCATTCTGTTCCTGGCCCATGAAAGGCCAGCCCTGTTTCCAGCTCACCGGCTGAAGATGCACAATCCGTCCGTACTCGTATACGTCCTGGAAATGGATAAACCATCCCTCTCCGTTTTCCAGTTCCACATATCCGCCCTGATGAGGGCCGTTGACATCAGTGTTGCCCTGATGCAGCACAATCCGGTCTTCATAAGGACCGAAGATGTTCCTGGAACGCAGGCAAACCTGCCATCCGGGTTTTACCCCGCCACCTGGCGCCAGGATATAGTACCATCCATCCCGTTTATAAAGCTTGGGTCCTTCCAGGGTGGGATGGTCCTGGATGCCGTTATATACCATGGTGCCCTCATCCAGCAGTGATTTCCCGTCCGGGGACATCCGGCAGATATCCAACCGGTGTTTGATGCCGCAGCGGCTGTTGGCAAAGGCGTGCACCAGATAGGCGTTGCCGTCGTCATCCCAAAACGGGCAGGTGTCAATCCATCCTTTTCCGGGGCGTACACAGTGCAGTGGGCTCCATGTTCCGTAAGGGTCACGGGTACAGCTCATAAAGACCCCTTCGTCCGGCAGCCCCACAAAGACATAGAACATTCCGTCATGATAGCGGATGGACGGCGCCCAGGTACCGCAGCCGTGGTTGGGCTGATCATATTGCGGGAAGGGAATCTCCCGCACCACAAAGTTGATCAGCTCCCAGTTGACCAGATCCTTGGAATGCAGCAGCGGGATGCCGGGAATAAAGGCAAAGCTGGAGGAGATCAGATAGAAGTCCTCCCCCACCCGAATGACGTCCGGATCGCTGTAATCTCCGTAGAGAATCGGATTTTTGTAAAAGCCGTTGCCCAGATCGGCGATCCAGGGATGATTTTTGCAGTTTTTCATGATGACCTCCTTGCGCTGTTGTGTTCGGATTTGTTTTCAGATCTTCGCAAATAGGAAAATGCTGCCGGCGTATGCCCTGTATAATCTTGGAATATTATAGCATAGCCGATGAAAAAAGGAAAGCCAGGGGTGAAAAAGAGCGCAGGATATCAGGGATTTCAGCGTTTGTATGGACAACTGGGATATGCTTAGGTATACTGAAACTAGGTTTCCATAGAGAAAGACAAAATTGTTTCAGGAGGATTTGGCGATGGATGGTAACAGCTGCATCTGGTTTTCGGCTCCCGCATCCAGTTGGAACGAGGCGCTTCCGTTGGGCAACGGCAGGTTGGGCGCCATGGTGTATGGAGGCTCTCCAAAAGGAGGCATCCTCCAGGAGCAGATACAACTCAATGAGGACAGCCTGTGGAGCGGCGGATATCTGGACAGGAACAATCCCGACTGTTATGAAAATCTGGGAGAGATCCGCCGTCTGCTGCATGAGGGAGAAATCGAAAAAGCTCAGCAGCTTGCTGTGTATGCCATGACCGGTACCCCCCACAGCCAGCGCTGTTATCAGACCTTGGGCGATTTGTATCTAAACCAAACCGGAGTTTCCGGGGAGATCACCGGATACCGCAGAGTGCTGGAGCTGGACAACGCCTGTGTAAAGGTTTCCTTCTCGGCGGGGGATGTGACATATGTCCGGGAGATATTTATCTCACAGCCGGATCAGATATTGGTGATGCGGCTGCGCTGCGATCGGCCGGGCGCCCTTGCGTTTTCGGTGAAGATGGGTCGGGATCGTTTCTTTGATACCGTTTGGAAGGAAGTCGGCTGCCGCATTGGATATCAGGGGCAGACCGGCGGAGCGGACGGCATCCGGTTTTGCTGTATGGCCGAGGGAAGCTGCGATGGCTCTCTGCGGTGCGTGGGGGAGTATCTGGTGGTGGAAAACGCCACCGAAGCGATGATCCGGCTGAGCGCCGCCACCTCCTTCCGGGAACAGGATCCTTTGGCGGCCTGCCGCCGAACCTTGGATAGAAGCAGGGGAAAGAACTATGGGGAACTGTTTGAGGAGCATCTGCGGGAATACCGCAGCTATGATCAGAAGAATCGTCTTACCCTGAGCGGCAGCGGCCAGGGGGAACTGCTTCCCACCGGGGAGCGGCTCCAACGTTTTGGCAAGACGGGGGAGGATAACGGCCTGTTTGCACTGTATCATCGGTTTGGGCGGTATTTACTCATTGCCAGCAGCCGTCCCGGATCGCTTCCCGCCAATTTACAGGGCATCTGGTGCGATCAGATCAAGCCCTCCTGGGACAGCAAATATACCATCAACATCAATACCGAGATGAATTACTGGCCGGCAGAGAGTTGTGGGCTGAGCCAATGTCATCTGCCGCTGTTTGAACATATGCGGCGTATGTATCCCCACGGGCAGCAAACGGCCTGGAAGATGTATCATGCCGGAGGCTGGGTGGCGCACCACAACACCGACCTTTGGGGCGATACGGCGCCCCAGGATACCTATGTCCCGGCAACCTATTGGGTGATGGGGGCGGCCTGGCTGTGCACCCATATCTGGGAGCACTATCTGTATACGCTGGATGGGGATTTTCTGGCGGAATATTATGACCTGATGCGGGAAAGCTGCCGGTTCTTTTTGGACGTTTTGGTACAGGATGACAAAGGCCGGCTGGTGATTACCCCCACCTGCTCTCCGGAAAACACCTATTTACTGCCGCAAAACGGACATCCTGCCCATCTGTGTGAAGGTTGTGCCATGGACAGCCAGATACTCCATGAACTTTTTAACGATACCATCTGTGCCGCAGCGCTGTTGCAAAAGGATGAGGCGTTTTCTCAGCAGCTTTCCCGCGCTTTACAGCGGCTGCCAAAGATACAGATCGACGATGACGGGCGGATCATGGAATGGCTGGAACCTTACCGGGAGCGGGAACCGGGACACCGGCATATCTCCCACCTGTTTGGGTTGTATCCTGGGCATCAGATAGACGCAAAGCGCACGCCGGAGCTGGCGGAAGCTGCACGAAAAACGTTGGAATACCGGCTTTCCCACGGCGGAGGGCACACCGGTTGGAGCCGCGCCTGGATCATCAATTTCTGGGCA
The DNA here is from genome assembly GCA_002305685.1 of Ruminococcaceae bacterium UBA1405. Lineage (GTDB taxonomy): Bacteria > Bacillota > Clostridia > Oscillospirales > Ruminococcaceae > UBA1405. Next base: position 27,715 of record DBQB01000050.1, on the reverse strand, counting down.
CAGCTAGCAGATGCCCAAAAGGTACAGGAGAATCTGGAGCTGCTGCTGACCCGTTCCACCCTGCCCAATCTTTTTGACAACCATCCGCCTTTTCAGATTGACGGAAATTTTGGAGGTACTGCGGGAATCACTCGTGCAATCCTGCAAAGCAGTTATGACCCCTTGAGCGGGCAGGGGGAGATTTTGCTGCTGCCGGCGCTGCCGCCCAAGTGGAACGAGGGTTCTCTGCTGGGTGCAGGGCTGCGCGGCGGAGTGACAGGGGATATCTATTGGAAAAATGGATTCCTGGAAAAGGTGACGCTGACCGCTTGCGCAGACTATCGAGGGGTGCTGCGCTGGAAAGGGCAGGGCGGTCAGCAGTCCCGGGAGATTGCTTTGAGGGCAGGAGAATCTGCGAAGTTTGTGTTCTGAGTCGAGCGGCGATAGTTTGATTTTTCCACGGATGCAAAGGCAATGAAAAAACAGGCGCCCTTTCAGGCAAAAAACTCCTGAAAGGGCGCCTGTGCTTTTTGGAAAACAGGATTACGGCAGAGGGTTATACATATGCTTTGTCCACCTGGATGACTGGGAAAAGATTATCCCCTGCGTCCTTTACCACCTGCTCCACCATCTTCTGAGCGTCACTGTCGGAGCCTTTATAATCGCTAGGGACCACCACGTCAAAGATCACGTTGGTATGGGTGGGCCCTTGAACCATACGAAAATCGTGGATGGTCATGCGGGGGTCTTTTTCCCGCAGATGGTCGGCAATGATTTGCCGCAGTTGCGTGACCGTTTCGTCGTCGGTGACAATGGGATCCATGTGGATGACCGCGTCGCATCCCAGCTGATGGTTTAGCTCCCGCTCGATCCGGTCAATGGTGTCATGCAGCTGCAACAGATCCCCGTTGCTGGGAACCTCTGCGTGCAGGGAAATCATCCGGCGGCCGGGTCCATAATCGTGGACAATGAGATCGTGAATGCCCAAAACTTCCGGATACGCCATGACGGTCTGCTGAATCTGCTGGACATATTCTGGGTCAGGCGCAGTTCCCAGAAGGGGAGTGAGGGTATCTTTGGCGGCATTGTAGCCAGCGCGCAGAATAAATACGGCAACCAGAGCACCGCACCATCCATCCAGCTGCAGCTGGGTGAAACGCCCCACCAGGGTGGAGAGAAGAACGACGCAGGTGGTTATCACATCGCTGAGACTGTCGGTGGCGGTAGCCTTCATGGCGGAGGAATCAATTTTTTCTCCGATCCGGCGGTTGTAAAGATACATATAACCTTTCACCAGAATAGAAGCGACGAGGATGCAGATCACCAAAACGCTGCTGTCCACCGAGGAAGGGTGCAGGATTTTATCCAGCGACGAGCGAGCCAGTTCATATCCCATCAGCAGAATCAGCACAGACACTGCCAGCCCTGAAATATATTCAATTCTTCCATGGCCAAAGGGATGGTCTTTGTCGGGCTTCATGCCGGAAAAATGAAATCCCACCATGGTGATAAAGGAGGATCCGGCATCAGAGAGGTTGTTGAAAGCATCGGCCTGGACGGCAACCGATCCACTGATCAGACCAGCAAAATATTTCCCGGCAAAGAGCAGCACATTGAGAAAAATTCCGGTGATGCTGCAAAGCATCCCGTAAGCACGGCGCACAGTGGGATTTTGCAGTTGTTCCCGATTTTGAATCAACAAACGTGATAAAAATGAAATCATAAATCCCATTCCTTCCTTGTGTTTATCATAGCGGTAATGTTTCTTCTCATGCTATCATACGACGGGAGTGTGAGTCAAGGATAACTGGGGTTGGATGAATGGGGAAAATATACCGTTTCCTTCTCCCGACGTCTATCATGAAGATGGAGATAGACGTCCGCCGCTGTGTCCACGACGGAACAGACGCCCCTTCTATCTGGAAATACCGATAGAAGGAGCGTCCTGTTAAAGCTGTTTATATTGGCTGCCGGGTATTGTTGGGATCAGGGTTGAAAGTAGCTGAGCACCGAAGCACCCACGATTTTCAGTCCGGGAATCAGGCTTTCCAGCACCACATATTCCTCCCGGGTATGGGCTCCCCGTCCGCGGTATCCGCCAAAGCAGATGGAAGGCACGCCCATGGAGAAAGGAATGTTGCAATCGGTGGAACCGGAACCAGCTTTGGGCGTGATGCCGCCGTTGTAGGCCGTCATAATGGGAACAAATCGATCCTCCAGCGCTTTCTGTGCCTGGGGGTCCAGATCGCCCATGCAGGGACGTTTGCCCATGACGGTGACGTCGATCTCTACTCCCATATTGCGGTATGCCTCAATGACCGAATAGAACATCTTCTCCATCTGGTCGATGCAGGCCTTGGAATCCGAGCGGTATTCATAAAGCATGGTAGCCTTTTGGGCGATGGTGTTCACCGAGGTACCGCCGGAAATGGTTCCCACATTGTAGGTGGTCCGGCTGTCGCCGTCCACCGGGACCTTGACGGAATACAGAGCGGTGATCATGGAGGAGAGCACCGCAATGGCGTTACGATTGCCAAAAGCGCCGTAGGAATGGCCGCCTTCGGTGCGCACTTCCACTTGATACCGGTGGGAACCTACCGATTTGTTAACATATCCCGTATAGGAACCGTCCAGGGAGATCAGCGCCGATATCCTGCCTTTGTAATCCTCCATCAGCTGGCGGCAGCCTTTGAGGTTGCCCAGCCCCTCCTCACCGGAATTGAACACAAACATAAAGCCCTGGGCGGCGTGAAGATTCTTTTCCAGGATATATTTGACGATGGTAAGCAGCACTGCCACATTGGCGGTATCGTCCCCGACGCCGGGGCAATGAAGCTTACCATCCTCCTCTTTCATAGGCATAGGTTTCATATCGGGGAAAACGGTGTCGGTATGGGCCATAAACACCACGATATCGTCCCTTCCATCGCACTGGAAGGGATAGACCACGTTCAGAGCCGAATCGATATAGACCCCCTGTGCGCCCAAAGCGTCCAGCCAGTTTTTAATCCACTGGGCCCGGAGTTCTTCATGGTTGGAGGGAGCGGGGATCTGGCAGAGTGTTTTGAGCAGTGAGACGGTCTCCTCATAGCGGGAAGCAATTTCCGCTTCCACGGCAGGGGAGAGCAGATGATGATTGGACAACATATGGAACAACTCCTTTTTGTCACATGGTTGATGATTTTACTTATTATACCGCTTTTCCTTTGCAAAGTCTATGGAAAATCGGAGTTCTTCGGCAGGCTCCCATAGGTATTGCGCTTGTTTTTGACAATTTATTGAGCCAGTGCAGAGATCCGTTTACTGAGAATCGGAAATCACAATGAGAATGGATGCCAGAACGATGTCTTGGTTGCTTTGTCGGTGCATGCCTATAGGATGAAAGAAAAATAGACCCCGGAACCTCGGACATCCTGTCGCAGTTCAAAGGATCCAGCGGTCTATTTGTTTTTGTGTGTTTGTATACCCTTTATTTTTTTTGGCGGCATCTTGATGCTGAACTGATTGCGGTAGCTTAGGGGAGATTGCCCTAGATATTGTTTGAAAACTTTTCCGAAATGGGTACTGCTTTCGTACCCTACCTCTGAGGCAATGTCAGTGACGCTGCTGTTGGTGGTCAGCAACAACTCTTTTGCTTTGGTGATCCGGCTGATATTGATGTACTCAGAAAGGGTAAACCTGGTAATATCTTTGAAGGTACGGCAAAGATGATATTTGCTCACATAGAATTGCTCTGAAAGCCAATTCAGGGTTATTTTCTGATCAGGGTGCCGGGAGATGTATTGGGCGATCTCCCGCATTTTTTGTTCCCGCGGCCCAGAAGTAACCGGTACGGGAGAATGTTGTGTTCCTAGTTCCCGCAGGATAAAGATCAGAAGCTGGATCAGTTTGCAGCGCACTACCCACTGATATCCATAGGATTGTTGCTTCATCTCATCCATCAAACTGTAAATCAAAGCTTGAACCTCCTGTTGTTGGAGACCTTTCGGATGTAGTACGCCGTATAAGTCGGTGAAAGCCTGTTCCAATTCCAACATCTGCCGCAACATTGGAGGATATACCTCTAAAATAATACGTTCATGAACGGGACTGGATATGGTGGAAGCCTGGTGAACGATATTTCCGGAGATTACAGCCAGATCTCCGGCTGTAATGTGATAGGTTCGTCCACGGATATAAAAATAGCGTTCTCCGGAGACCAAGTAATAGATTTCCAGATGATTGTGAAAATGCTTTTTGGAAACTACCGTTTCCTCCCGGCGGAGCAGGTTTTCCACCAAAAGGGAATCTAGTTGTCCTCGAAATAAAACTTCAGACGCCGCATGTTCCGTCATTTTTCTACCTCTATTGTTTTCAACCGAAATTGCTTCTTTCGGTCCGGTTGAGACAAAATATACCAGGGGTATTCTATAGGGTATATTATTATATCAGAGTGGATGTGTAAAATCAAGATATTTTTATGGAGCAAAAAAGTTTATTGCGTGTTATTTGTTTAACAAATAACTTTTTGTGTGTTTATACTATATTATTGGATTTTTATTTCTACAATTTTATGCATTCCTTCTATTTTGCTATTATTTTAGCTATAAACAAGCAATATAGAACTATAATACTAGAGAAATAGCAATATATATTGAGAATAATCTATGAACAGTTGATATAATTGATAATAGTAATTCACCTAATTTGAGCGAAATGTACATAATGCATAAGAAATTTCTCAAATTGGTGAATTCATCCCATTACACGCTTAAAAAGCAATATGGAGGAGTTTATCATGAAGAAAGTATTATCCGCCACGATGGCAGTCGCTATGCTGTTGTCGATGGCCGCATGTTCCAGCTCCAGCTCCAGCAGTGCAGCCGGTTCTTCTGCAGCCAGTTCTTCTGCAGCAGGTTCTACTTCCGACAGCACCGCTGCTAGCAGCGAAGCTGCTGATCCTACTGCTGTAGGAGATGTAAAAGCAGAGATGCGTATGATCTGGTGGGGTTCCCAGACCCGTCATGATTACACTCAGGCTGCCATCAAGGTGTTTGAGGAGAAGTATCCTAACATTACTATCACTCCTGAATATCTAGCTTGGGACGGTTATTGGGAGAAATGTGCCGCTATGGGCGCTTCCAAAAACTTGCCCGATCTGATGCAGCAGGACTATAAGTATATCACTGCCTATGCTCGTAACAATCAGATCATCGATCTTAATCCCTATGTGGAGAGTGGCATTTTGGATCTGTCTGATGTCTCTGAGACCGCATATACTCCTGGCATCATTGACGATAAGCTGGTTGCCATCAACCTGGGTATGAATACCTATTGTGTTCTGATTGATCAGGATATTTTTGCTAAGGCCGGCATTGAGATTCCTGAGGATACCTGGACCATCGCCGACTACGAGGCTATTTGCCAGCAGCTGGTGGACAAGAAGGACGAGCTGGGCATCAAGTACGCTGACTCTGTTGGCGGTTTCGAGATTGAAACTTTGCAGTATGCTTTCCGCGAAAAAGATATGTACTTCTTTAACCAAGACGGCTCTGAAAGCTTTGGCTGGGATAAAGAAACCGGCAAGGAAATCATCCTTGCGCATATGCTGCGGGAGAAGGAATGGCAGGATAAAGGCTATATCGCTCCTGTTGCTGTGCGTCAGGAAAACTCTGTAAACGGCATCGAATCCAACCCCATTGTCAAGGGCGAATGTGCAATGTTCAGCTACATCTGGTCCAACCAGGCTAAAGCGGTTTCTACTGCTGCCGGTAAGAACTTTACAATGGTAGCTTATCCCTCTGAAACCGAGAAGAAGATGCAGTACATGAAACCTTCTCAGTTCCTTTCCGTTACTGCCGATTCCAAGTATCCCGATCAGGCGGCTCTGTTCGTCAGCGAGTTTACCAACAACATTGATATGAACAAAGAGCTGAAAGCCGAGCGCGGCGTGCCGATCGCTGGTAAGGTTCGTGAAGCTCTGGCAGCTGATATGGAGGAAGGTTCCATCGATAAGCAGGTGTTTGATTATGTTGGCCGTATGTCTGAGATCGCCAATGTGATCTGGAAGCCCGAACCTCAGGCTCTGGGCACCATCGACAACCTGCGTAAGAATATGCTGGTGAGCATCCTCAACGGCAGCGATCCTGATCAGGCGTTTGAGGACTTCTACACCCTGGCACTGGATGAGTTTGCCGCTCAGGCTTAATTTGTGTGCTTACTCTGCTTCATCCGGCTCTGTACTAGGCATATTTCATGGCGGGATGCGGAGCCGATCCGCATCCCGCTTTCCTTTGAGACTTCCGGTGGTTTCCCTGTCCTGCGGCTGAGACGTATGGCGGATGGGTGAAATCCATACTTTTAGAAGGAGGTAAGATTTTTATGGCTCAGTCGGCAGTTCGTCCAGCACAGGGAAAACAGCAAAATTTCTCTTTCTCAAAGTTTATTAACAACGAAAATACGGTCGGCTATGTTTTCATCGGCTTATTTGTCATTGGCTTCCTGGTCTTCACCGTTTATCCGCTGTTTTCTTCCTTGTATTATTCCCTGACCAAATATGATGGTTTGAGCGCTCCTGAGTGGATCGGGTTGAAAAACTATACCCGTATGTTTACCACCGATATCCGGTATCAGAAATCATTGCTCATCACCTTTATCTATGTATTTACCTCCGTGCCGCTGCGCTTGATTTTCGCTCTGATTGTAGCGATGTTGTTTAAAAATGGCGGGCGTGTGGTTGCAGCGTACCGAACTTTATTTTATCTGCCGTCGGTTATCGGCGGTTCCGTAGCCGTGGCCGTTATTTGGCGTCAGCTGTGGGGCTATGGCGGCATCATCAACAAGATGTTTAACGCCATCGGCCTGATCGAAGGAGACTTCTCCTTCATCGCCTCTGAGAGTACCGCTCTTGCCACTGTCGTTGTGTTGGCGGTTTGGCAGTTTGGCTCTCCGATGCTGACCTTCTTAGCCGGTCTGAAGGATATTCCGGTCAGCTATTATGAAGCTGCCGAGGTGGATGGCGCTAACGGTTGGCAGCGGTTTTGGAAAATTACGCTGCCCTGCCTGAGCCCCGTCATCTTCTTCAATCTGATCAATCAGATGATTTCCGGCTTTATGGCTTTTACCCAGGCGTATATCGTTACCAGAGGCGGTCCTAATGACGCCACCAACTTGTATGTGGTATACCTCTTTGAAAAATCCTTCACCTCCCGCCAGATGGGTTATGGTTCCGCTATGGCGTGGGTACTGATTGTTATTGTCGGTATTATGACCGCTATCCTCTTTAATACCCAGCACAAATGGGTGTTCTATGAAAGCAAAGGAGGTAAATAAGCTATGGCGCTGCTCAATTATACCCAACAGAAAAAAGTGGGCCGGGTGGTGTTCCACATTGTAGTTGTTTTCCTCTGTTTCCTGATGACTTATCCGCTGCTGTATATGCTCTTCTCCTCCTTTAAAACCGCACAGGACATCTTCCAGCACCCCAATTCCCTGTTTCCCCAGGAATGGTGCTTTGACAACTATCCCAACGGTTGGAGAGGTTTCGGCGGCGTGACCTTTACCACCTTCTTTGGAAACTCTCTGTTTGTCACCATTTTGGCGGTTTTGGGGCAGGTTGCCTCCTCCTCATTGGTGGCTTACGGTTTTGCTCGCTGCAATTTTAAAGGACGGTCCATCTGGCTGGCCATCATGATTGTCAGCATGATGATGCCGGCGCAGGTACTGATTATCCCCCAGTACATCATGTTTAACAGCTTCGGCTGGATCAATACCTTCCTGCCGCTGATTGTTCCGGGATATTTCGGCTATCCGTTCTTTATCTTCTTGATTTATCAGTTTATGCAGGGTATTCCAAGAGATCTGGATGAAGCGGCGTTCATTGACGGCTGCTCCAAATACGGAATTTACATTCGTATCATCCTTCCTCTTGTAAAGCCTGCGCTGGTAACCTCTCTGATCTTTGCTACCTACTGGAAATGGGACGATTTCTTTGGACCGATGATCTATCTGAGCGATGTGAAAAAGTATACCATCTCCATCGCCCTCAAGATGTTCACCGACCCCACCTCCGTTTCCGACTGGGGCGCCTCCTATGCCATGGCAATGCTGTCGGTCCTTCCGGTAATCATTCTGTTCTTCTGCTTCCAGAAGTATCTGGTAGAAGGCATCAGCACCACCGGTATGAAAGGTTGATCTTTTCTCCTTTCTTGCGGCTGTGCCCAAAAGGCACAGCCGTTTTTCTTTTGTTCGTCTCAGATGTTGTATGGTCAAAATCACTATTTGCCACAAAAATAGGACAAAAAACTGTAAAAATCGTAAAGCACCATACCTTGCGTGAAAAAATGTGGCTTTTTTTCTAAAACTGTGTTAAAATGAAACAAAATCGGTTTGTTTTTTCATAAGGGAAGGGTTAAGGACTTGGTTCTCGGTTTTTGCTGACAGAATTCTTTTCCTTCGAGAAAGGCGTGACGGTAGTAAATGGATATTTTTGACATTCAAACCAAGGTTGTTATGGGTGAGGGCTCTCTGGAACAGATTAAGGAATTGGGAATTCGGGAAGCCTGTATCATCTGTGACCCCTTTATGGTTTCTTCTGGAAAGATCAATGAGCTCTTGACGGTGCTTCGGGAGGGCGGTATCAAATATCGCGTGTTTTCTGAGATTGTACCGGATCCTGCCATCGATGTGGTGGTGCAGGGAATCATCCGAATCCTCAATCATAAGCCGGATGCGGTGATCGCCTTTGGTGGTGGATCAGCCATCGATACCGCCAAGATTGTGAGCTATTTTTATACCACAATTGAAGGGGTAGAGAAACCTTTGGGAATTGCCATCCCTGCCACCAGTGGAACCGGTTCGGAGGTCACCTCCTTTGCGGTCATTTCTGATAAGGCCAAGCAGGTGAAATATCCGCTGAGTGATAAATCTTTGATCCCGGAAATTGCCATTTTGGAACCGGAGCTGATCCGTACGGTACCTCCTGCCACCACTGCGGCCACGGGTATGGATGTGCTTACCCACGCTCTGGAAGCCTTTGTCTCCACCGGCGCCTGTGATTTTTCTGACGCCTTTGCCGAAAAGGCGATGCGCTATATTTTTCGGTATCTCCCTATTGTCTATACCAATCCCAACGATATGATTGCCCGGGAAAAGATTCACAATGCCTCCTGTATGGCAGGTCTTGCTTTTAACCATGCCGGCCTCGGGGTGAATCACGGGATGGCCCATGCGCTGGGCGCTATGTTCCACATTCCTCACGGCAAAGCCAACGCTATGCTGCTTCCCTATGTGGCGGAATATAATGCAGGTTTGGTGTTCTCCAAACTGGAGTGCAACAAAGCCGCAGTGCGCTACGCTTATCTGGCCGAGGTATTGGGAATGCCTGCGGCTACCACTGCCCAGGGTGTGGAAAGCCTAATCACCGCCATTGTCAAGTTGATGCAAACGGTGGAGATCCCCATGAGTTTGCAGGAAGCCGGGATTGAGGAGAGCGTGTTTGCCGAACAGCTCAACGCCCTGTGTGAGGCAGCCTTCCACGATGGATGCACTCCGGCAAACCCAGTGAAGATCACCATTGATGAGATTCGTGAGATTTATATCCGCTGCTTTACCGGTACCCGTACCATCGCCAAATAAGATACGATCCGGTTGTTTTGACCGGTTATAAAAAAGAAAAACGCTTTCCTACAGTTTGCTGCTGTTGGAAAGCGTTTTTGCTGTATGGGATGTAACGGTTTCAGAGGCGTCTGATAGGGAGAATATCTTGCCTTTTTGCAGTGCGCACGGTATACTGGATACAAACTCTTGCTATAGGAGGAGTAATATGTTGGAAATTCGCAACGAAGTCCCGGAAGATTACAGCGCTGTGGAACAGCTCATCCGCAAAGCGTTTTATAATCAGTATGTACCGGGCTGTAATGAACATTATTTGGCCCATATCATGCGCAGTCATCCGGATTTTATTGCACAACTGGACCTGGTGCTGGTTTTGGATGGTGAGATCATTGGAAATATCATGTACACCAAAGCGAAGCTTGTGGATGAAATGGGTGTGGAAAAAGAGATCCTTACCTTCGGTCCGGTGTGCGTCCTGCCACAGCTGCAACGGAAAGGCTATGGAAAAAAAGCTGATGGAATCCTCTTTTGTGCGGGCCAAAGAAATGGGATATGATGTCATTGTTATCTTTGGAAGCCCAGCAAACTATGTCAGCCGCGGGTTTGTCAGCTGCAAAAAATATAACATTTCTTTGGAAAATGGAAGGTATCCGGCGGCCATGCTGGTCAAGGAATTGGTTCCCGGTGTTTTGGATGGCAGAAGGTGGGTGTATCACGATAGCCCGGTGATGGCGGTGGATGAAGCGGCGGCCAAACGGTTTGACGATGGTTTGGAGAAGATGGAAAAATGTCATCAGTCGAGCCAGGAAGAATTTTACATCATGAGCCATTCCTTTGTGGAGTGATCTTAATTTTCCAGTATTCTCAAGATTGGAAAAAGGTGTGGCAATGGATTTTGACCCCAATAGACTGCATTAGAGCGCTATGAAGGAAGTATATTGTATTTCAAAAGAAAAGCCCGAACGCCATCGGCGTCCGGACTTTTCTTGGTGCGGATAACAGGACTTGAACCTGCATGAGCGTGAACTCACTAGAACCTGAATCTAGCGCGTCTGCCAATTCCGCCATATCCGCATTTTCAGCAGCCCGTTTTCTGGACTGCTTTTTCATTATAGCATCTGCTTTTTGAGTTGTCAACCTTTTTTTGACAATTTCTTTGTTTTTTCTTGTGACAGCAACAGAAGGATCTATTCAGATTGGTTAAGGGAATCACTCCAGATGATTTCCCCGTGCAAAAACATCCTCAGCAACTTGCTGTGCCAGAGAAACCAACTGTACCGCCCAGCTTTCGTTTTCCTGCCGCTCTGCAATACAGTCCTGCGATGTTTCCGCGATATCCTCCAACACCCAATGGGATAAGGGGTGCGCTACCTTTTGCGCAAAAGAAAGCAGGGCTTGCTCCAACAGTCCGCCTTTGGTGGCACAGCCTGCGGAAAGATGCTGCAACGTTTCTTGGGTTTCGGTCTGTACCGTCATCAGCAGAACATCCAGGGTACTGCGCAGGAAACTGCCATAATCCTGTAGATCCAGCTTCTTTTCTGCCGCAAACAGGCAAAGCCCTTCGTACCAGCCGCGCAGGGTATGGCCGACAATCTCCTCGTATAGGGGAGATTGTGTACCGGTACATTCAGGCGCCTGAGGATCGTCCGCCGGAATCAGTTCCGGGGCAAACCGTCTCAGCTCCCGGCGCATGGCAGCGGCAATCTCAGGCAGGGAAAGCGGTTCTTGGGTATAGGAAAAGGCCTCCTCCAGAGTAAAGCAGAGCTCATAAACGTTGTGGGCGGTCACCATACCCGCCAGACAGGCGATGAGGTCGTCCTGAGCCGGAAACAGCAGATTGCCAACCGGACGGGTAAAGTTTTGCAGCCACTGCATCCGCTGCTGGTCGGGAAAATTTCGCCCGTCCAATGCCAAAAGGCTGTATCCCAGATGTCCGACGGTGTAGCTTCCGGCCCGCTGTACTACACAGGGCAACAGCGTTGCCTGTATCGCATCCTTTCCCAAAATCTGCCGGTAGTAGCGGGGTAGGGGTGTAGGCGGGAAGGTAATAAGTAGAGGCAGCGGTTGATTTTGCTGACGAAGGGCTTGATAATAGGGGAGCAGTACCGTTTCGCACAGCTCCCGGGCTTTGGCGGGAGGCGGGGAAAACAAAATTACATCGGGATGAACCTCCTCCAGTACCTGGAGATTGTTAGCGGCGGTGATGGGGAAGGGATACTGACTCTGTTTTTGGGATAATCCCTGGGTGCTGCCTTTGACGGCGTAGATGGATTTGGCCAACTGCTGCGGATCGGAGGTTTTTAACAGGGAATAGCAGCAGGGAAGCAGCGACTCCATCAGGCTGCCAAAACCCAATATAACGATGGTGGAAGGTTGTGACATACTCTTTCGCTCCTGTTCTTTGAGAGGGATTGGTTCACTTACCACATTATACACCATCTGATACAGGTTGATAACTGGTTTCTCCGTTTTTTCCCATCGAAACCCTCTCCCATTTGCCGCTTGATTTTTATCCCTTTTTCCGTTAGCATGAGGATAGAAAGGCCATGAGAAAGGATGAGTAAATGATGAAAGAAATCTTCTCTCGAAGAAGCGTCCGCAAATTTACCGGGGAAGCCGTGAGTCCCGAGCAGTTGGAAAAGCTGCTGCGGGCTGCCATGTGTGCTCCTTCCGCCGGAAATCAGCAGCCATGGGAATTTATTGTGGTGCGCAACCGGGAAACTATGGGAAAAATCCAGGTTTTTCATCCCTATTCCCGTCCGCTGGATACCGCAGCCTGCGCCATTGTGGTTTGTGGAGATACCATCCGGCAGCGCTATCCAGGTTTTTGGGTGCAGGACTGTTCCGCTGCCATTCAGAATCTGTTGCTGGAGACAGTACACTTGGGTTTGGGCGGTGTTTGGATGGGCGTTTATCCTTCCCAACAGCGGGTTCAGGATTGTCAGCAACTGTTTCGGCTGCCCCAGCAGATCATTCCTCTGGGAATTGTGGCGCTGGGATATCCCGATGAGCAGCCGCAGCCGAGAGAAACCTATCAGCCGCAGCGGATTCATTGGGAAAGTTGGGAGGAAGTATGATGCAGAAGATTCAAACAGTAGCACAGATCGGATTGGGCGCGCTGTCTGCCTTTACGGCGCCGGGGCTGCAGCATCTGCTGGGAGACCGGTTTGCGGTGGTGGCCAGCGGAGAACGGGCACAGCGGATACGCCGGCATGGAATGGAAGTAAACGGGGTACATCATGATTTCCATGTGGTATCCCCTCAGGATGCAAGCCCGGTGGATCTGGTGATCCTCACGGTAAAATATCCGCAGCTCAAGGAGGCTCTCTCGGATATTGCTCCCTTTGTGGGGGAACATACCATCCTGCTTCCGCTGCTCAACGGCGTGGAGAGCGAGGAGGCCTGCGCCCAGGTATATGGATGGGAAAAGGTCCTATATGGCCTTTGCCAGGTGTCCATTGTGATGAAGGATGGACACGCCAGCTATAACCCCAAGGCGGCGGTACTGCGTTTCGGGGAGCGGGAGAATCATCAACTTTCCCCTCGTGTCCAGGCGGTGCGCACACTGCTGGAACAGGCCGGAATTCCCTGTGAGGTGCCCCAAGATATGCTTCGCGCACAGTGGTTAAAATTTATGTACAACATCAGTCAAAACCAGAGTTCTGCGGTTTTGGGGATTCCATTCGGCGCCTGGCAGGTGAGCGAGGACGCCAACATCATCCGGGAGATGGGGATGCGGGAGGTAATCGCAGTGGCACAGGCCATGGGAATTGCCCTTGGGGAGGAGGATATCGCTCCTCATCGGGAATATCTCAAAAAGGTGCCGTATGCCAACAAGACCTCGATGCTACAGGATATCGAAGCGGGACGTCCTACCGAGGTGGATCAGCTGGCCGGCACGTTGGTACGGTTGGGGGAGGCTTACGGGGTTCCCACCCCGCTCAATCGGTTTTATTACCATGCCATCCGGGTGCTGGAGGAAAAGAATGCCGGAAAAATTTAACGGTTTTCTTACAGACAGTTTCCCCCAGTAACAACAGGGTGCTGTCGCTGTGAGCCTAAAATGAAAAAAGCGTTTGTCAGATGTTTTTGGCAGCGGATAGGAAAGGAGGAGCGTTCCTTCTTGGCCGGGCAGTTGCTTTGCCGGTCAGGAAAGAACGCTCCTTATGGTTGTTGTTTCATCATCCGTCGTTTTCTGAAACCTGATTTCTCCTTCGATGCCATTCCTTCCAGAATGTCTGGTAGCCATCTCGGTCAAAGGGATCCTGAGGCAGTTCTTTGGGGGTGCATTGGCGGTAAAACGCTTCGATGGTATCGGCGAAACGGTATACCTGCTGCCGGTACTCCTCCATTTCCACCGTTTCCTCCGCCCCGTCGGGGAGTATCAGGCGGATTTTGCCGTCTTGGTGAATCACCGACCAATCGGTTCCGTTATCACAGCCAATGATTTCCACTTCGGTCAATTCTTTGTTTGCAATCATAAAAAATCCGCAGCAGGGAAGCATCTGGATGCTGTGGGGTTCCATCCGTTTGTCTTCGGTCAAGGTTTTGAGCAGATACAGTGCGGTTGCACTCACAGTTGCGTCATCTTCCAGTACCCGCTGACCGATTTGTACCCGAACATGACCGTGCAGGCAAAGATCCTGTGGATCGTCGGCAGACCCATCGATCCAGGTTAAGGAACCCACTTCGATCTGAAAAATTCCCATTTCATTTTTTCCCTTCCATAAAATATGACATTTGCGCCGCCTTAGGGTATCTCTATTATAATGGCGGTACCGTTTGGATGCAATGGACAGGAACGGGGTGCTGGAGAGAACTTTTCAAAGAAGAAAGGTATGTCAAAGATTTGACATTATTCTGGGACGATGGTATAGTATATAACAGCGGCAACCGGTAGGCTTCAACGCCTGTGGCGGTTGCCAGACTTTTGACATCGAAAGAAGGAAAATTCATGAGACGTTTTCTGGTATACTTGATTGCAGCTGCGCTGTCCCTGTCGGCGCTGAGCGGATGCAGCGATACTGCTTCTTCCTCGTCCTCCGATGGTTCCAGCCAGGTTTCCAACAGCAGCGAAGCTGCTGTCAGTAGTGAAGCTGCTGTCAGCAGTGAAGTTTCATCCTCCAGCTCCAGCGAGGCTGTATCCTCCAGTGAGGCTGTATCCAGCTCTGCCTCTTCCGACGCCAGCGAGGCTTCCAGTGAGTCGGCTGCTTCCTCCGAGAGCGGCGAGCCGCAGCAGCAGGTGGAAGTATCTGCTGCCGTTCTCAAAGGGCCTACCGCCATCGGAATGGTGAAACTGATGAACGATGCGGAGCAGGGAACCACCGCAAACCAGTATACCTTTACCATGTCCGGCACTGCCGATGAGATTGTTCCGCTCATTGTCAAAGGGGAGATCGATATTGCAGCCGTACCGGCTAATCTGGCTTCTGTTTTGTATAACAATACCCAGGGCGGGGTACAGGTGCTTGCCATCAACAATCTGGGTGTGCTGTATATCGTGGAAAGCGGCGATACCATCCATTCGGTAGCCGATCTCAAGGGCAAAACCCTTTACTCCACCGGTAAGGGAACAACGCCGGAATATTCCCTCAACTATGTGCTGTCTCAGAACGGACTGAATCCCGAGACCGATCTGACAGTAGAATATAAATCCGAGGCCACCGAGGTTGCCGCACTGTTGGCAGAGGATACCGCCGCTGTGGCAATGCTGCCCCAGCCGTTTGTTACCTCCGCACAGATGAGCAATGAAAATCTGCGCATTGCACTGGATATGACCGCAGAATGGGACAACATCCAACAGCAAAATGGTGGTTCCAGTGCGCTGGTTACCGGTGTGATTGTGGTGCGCACCGCTTTTGCCCAGGAGCATCCTGAGGCGGTGGAGGCTTTCCTGCAAGAGTACAAGGCTTCTACCGAGTATGTCTCCACCAATCTGGAAGATTGTGCTGCACTGGTGGAAAAATACGGCATTGTGGCCAAAGCGGCCATTGCACAGAAAGCCATCCCCATGTGCAATATCACCTATTTTGACGGTGCTGAGATGAAGGAAAAGGTCAGCGGTTATCTGGATGTGCTGTTCCAGCAGAATCCTGCATCCGTTGGCGGAGCAATGCCGGGGGACGATTTCTACTATGGCGCTTGATCCACACAGGAAAACAACCCATATTCGCGCACGTCTGATCACTGCCGCAGCCATCCTATTTTGGCTGGCTGTCTGGCAGGGGGTCAGTGCGGCCATTGGACAGGAGATACTTTTGGTATCTCCTGTTTCCGTTTTGGTACGTTTGGTTCAGCTGATGGGGGAGGGCGCATTTTGGTGCGCCATTGGGTTCTCTCTGGGGCGGATTTATGCAGGATTTATGCTGGCGCTTTTGTCAGCATCCTTGCTGGCCGGGGTGGCATATCGGTTTTCTTGGGTGCGGCTTTTGGTGGCGCCTCCGATTTTTGCCGTCAAGTCCACACCGGTGGCCTCCTTCGTGATTCTTGCATTGGTGTGGGTTTCTTCCCGAAACCTTTCGGTGCTGATTTCCTTTTTGATGGTGTTTCCCATTGTGTATCTCAGTCTGTTGGAAGGGCTGGAAAACACCGATTCCGGGCTGCTAGAGATGGCACGGGTATTCCGCTTCTCGCCTTGGAGCCGTTTGGTGGGGATTTTTCTGCCCCAATGCACCCCCTATTTTCTCTCTGCCTGCCGGGTATCATTGGGCCTTTGTTGGAAATCCGGCATTGCGGCGGAGGTGATCGGTTTGCCCGACGGCTCTATCGGAGAAAAACTGTATCAGGCAAAGATTTTTTTGCAGACCAGCGATCTTTTTGCCTGGACGGTGACCATCGTCGCCGTCAGCGCGGTGTTTGAGCGGCTGTTTTTGTATCTGGCGAACCTGCTGGGAAAAGCCGTTTCGGGAGTATCTCAGGACAAAGAACAGCTTGTAGCCCAGCAGGAAAGGAGCAGATAACATGGCCGTACAGGTTCGGCATCTCTTCAAAAGTTTTGGGGAACATACGGTGCTGCGAGATTTTTCCATTGATTTTCCGGATGGTTCCCGCACCTGTCTGATGGGGCCTTCCGGATGCGGGAAAACCACCTTTCTTTATCTGCTGCTGGGACTGCTTAAGGCGGACAGGGGGGAGATTCTGTATCCCAGGGGAATGCGTATGGGGGCGGTGTTTCAGGAAAATCGGCTGCTAGAGCATCTCAGCGCGGTGCGCAATCTGCGTTTGGCCTGTGGAAGAGGGGTGACCCAAGCGTCGATACACTGCGCCTTAAGCCAGGTGGGGCTGGAGGAGCCGGCGCATCTGCTGCCAGTATCCCAGCTTTCCGGGGGAATGGCGCGAAGGGTGGCCATTGTACGGGCAATGCTTTCCCGCAGCGAGCTGATTGTGATGGACGAGCCTCTCAAAGGTTTGGACGCGGAGAATCGAAGCAAAACCCTGGATTTTATCCGGCAGACCTTGCAGGGAAGGACGCTGGTGGTGGTCACCCACGATGAGAGGGATCCGCAGGATTTTGATGCGTCTTTGGTACGCTTCGGGGAACTGGATGAAGGGGGTTCCTCTGAATCGAGGATATGACAAATATAAAAACCGGCGTGTTGGGCATCCAATGGTTGCCCAATACGCCGGTTTTTGGTTGAGGTTTGCTGTTCCGATCGAAAACAGTCCGGAAAAAAGGTTCGGTGAGCCGGTGCTTTCGGCTTTCCCGGAAATAGGGAAAAGAGAGTGGGTCAACCCCTTTCCCATTTGTTTTGTATCTCCCGGAAAAAATCCGATGCCATCTTTAGATCCTGCTGATCGGGATGGCCTTTGGCGAGGCCGCCCATCCACCGGAAAGGGCCAAAGGTATCGTATCCCCGGCAGCTGAACTCTCCCAGCACGGGGCATCCTCTTTCCTGAGCGATTTTACGCAGCGCATCTGCTCCAGAACCTTTGTTAAGTCCATAGGTATAGACAAAAAAGGTCGGCTTGGAAGGAGGAAGAATCTGTCTGGCAAGCTGGATCACCGAGCTGTGAACCGAAAATCCATAAATCCCGCTGGCAAACCCAAGGATATCGTATGTGTCTGGGGAAAAGTCCTCAACGCTGGTTGCGTCCACCAGCTCTATCTGGCCCTGTTGCGTCATGGCCTCCAATATCTTTTTGGTGTTGCCATGGTGATAGGAATGGTAAAAAACAGCGGTTTTCATCTTGATTCCTCCTGAGATTTTGCGTCCTCGTCCAGCGCCTCGATCAGAAAACTCACCGGCCGAAAGCCGTCGTTGCAGGAGATCATAGCTGAGCGGGGATTCTTCATCCATCCGTCATAGAGGTTCTCCGCCCCATGACTCAGCGCCAGAACGAAGGGAGACATACTGTCCCAAGCGCTTTGACACAGCCCATCCGGTTTCTCCCAGCCATTGGCGATGAACACTGCGCCCAGCTGCATATCACAGGCGTGGGAGATGGGATTTTCATATTGGGCCATCAGATCGTCATATCGGGCTTTGCGCATCACCGTGATTTTGCATTTTTTCATCAGCGGCCCCTCCTTTTTCAGATGATCATTCCTTCACAGTGGTCGATTTCGTGCTGAATGATCTGGGCGGTAAAGCCGGTAAACGTTTTTATGCGCAGTGCAAACTGCTGGTTTTGATACTGGACTTTGATGGTTTTCCACCGCTTCACCGGGCGGGTACCGCTGAGGGATAGACACCCCTCCTCGGTCTGATAGGGATCAGACCGTTTGAGAATCTGCGGATTATACATCAGCATATACTCTCCCTGGTTGTCAAAGACGATGATGCGTTTGTTCTGACCAATCATATTGGCTGCCATCCCCACACATTCTTTTTGATGGGCCAGCAGGGTGTCCATCAGATCTTGCCCAATCCATTGATCCTCCGGTGTAGCAGCTTGCGCCTTTTGGGCGAGGAAATGCTCGTCCTTGCAGATTTCTTTTACCATGGAAACCTCTCCTTAGTCACAGACACCAGAGAAAATCGGTGCCCAAAAACAATAATATGGTTATTATATTCCATCTTCTCCCGCCATGGCAAGGGATTTGGTAACGGAAAGATATCACGGTGTTTTCTTTTTTACCGGCAGACGGATGACAGTTTTCCAATTTTCCGCTTTACACCTACGGACATCGCTGAGATAGATTTCATGGTGATAGCGAGACATCCCCAAATCCAGCTCATAGCCCTGGGCTTTGGCGTAGTTTTCCATAGCCAGCAGGGTGGAAGACTCGGTATCAAAAGGCCCGATGTGCATACATTGTACGCAGACGCCTTCCTCCCAGGTAAAAAACAGGACGGGGGAAAAATCCCGCCCTTTTTTTGCAGCTGCTTCCTGCTGTGCCCAGCGGAAGGTTTCCTCTGTGACAAATTCCGGCAGACGGATCATGGAAATCCACTGGAAATTTTCTTTATGTATGTAGGAAATTTTCTTTGCATCTTCCTGCCACCAGAGCCCTTCCAACGGCGGCACCACAAAGTCAAAATATCCGGGAGGGGTCTTACCTGTCAGCCGGCTCATTTTGATGGTATAGGCCATACCATACAATAAATCGATGGACTGTTTGTAGGTTCCGTTTTCGGTATTGGGATCGCCTTTGCCCTTGACGGCCAGAAATTGCAGCGGTGGAATGGCGATCAGCTGCGGCTGCCTGGGAGGCAGATAAAATTCTTTGTAGGCTTTTTTGTAATCAAAGGCCATAGGTTTCTCCTTTCTTTATGGTTTGGGAACCGATGCCCCAAAAATTTCTTTCAACTGGCTGATTCTCTGGAAAATGGAAGCGTCGAAGTCTTGCTGGGAAAATTGGGGGTCGCGGACATCTTTCCAGATCTGACAGGGAAGATGTTCACATTCCCCACAGCTCAGATATCGATGTTTTTGTACCGCACAGTTGTAGATGGGGCAGGGTTTGGATGGGGGCGCATGAAATACCTTTCCCTGACAGGCGTTGCAGCCGGTACATTTATTTGTAAACCATGGGCAGGATTCACAGTCCGTTCCGCAACAGCTTAACTTTAAGATCTCCCGCTGACGTTTCTTGCTGAAGCTGGACAGCATAAGACGATAGGCATTATCCAGCAGAGATTCAAGCAGCGCGTCAGGTACTGCTCCATCGGGTTTTACCGAGATCCAATTTCGCTTATCACAGTAGTATCCTGCAACGATATCCGGATATTGACTGCGAAGGAACTCTCCTTCAGCAGGATCTACCTTTAAGGTAATATAATAGGGCTGGTTTTCCCGATCCAGGCAGAGAGCGGCGAACATCTTTCCGCCGATATGATATCGAACCCAGTTCCAAACGGGTTGCAGATCCTTTGTGACGCTGCGCTTATTTAAGAGATATTCGTCCATCCAAAGATAACGCATTAGCTTTCCTCCTCGTATTGTTTTAACATCTTTTTCAGAGAGGCCTTTATCGTTTGGCGCAGCGATTGCGGTTCCAGCAGCACAACCTTTTCGCGAAAGGTGAAAAGCCAGCTCAATAGATTTTCCGTATGGGTGTAGTTTGCCTGGAAAAGCAGTTTGCCGTCCGGCTGCTCCTCAAAACAGTCTGGTCCAAAATCCTCCACCAGTCTCCACTTGGTATCCGGGTCAAACAAGGCTTTCACCTGGATGCCTCCTGGAAAGATCCTCTCATTGCTGAGATCCGGCAAGACGGCGGCGCGGGGCGTAAACGGTTCTCCGGTGGCCAAATGATCCATCCGGTTGAGCTTAAAAAGCCGGTAATCTTCCCGGCTTTGACACCATCCCCATACATACCAGCTGGACCAGTGAAAAATCAGGTAATATGGTTCGATGCTCCTGCTGCTCTCGCCTTTGGGGGAATGGTATAAAAAGGTGAGGGTTTGCTTCTGCTGTATGGCTGTGCGTATTTGTGTGATTTTTGGTGCAAGGGAGCGATGATACCAGGAGGAAAGATCGATCAGTATATTCTGTTCGCCTGGTACCAAAGTAGAGGATCCCGGGGAAAGCTTTTCCATCAACTGCGCCACCTGGTTTGTGCCGCTGACGCTGTCCAGGCTCTGCAATCCGGCAAGAATATCCTTCATCTCTGCGCTGGTAAGGACGGTGCGGTCCACCCGGTATCCTTCCATAATGGAGATACCGCCCCCGGTTCCCCGTGCGGTAGATAACGGAATCCCTGCCCGGCATATGGATTCGATATCCCGTTGGATGGTGCGGCGGGATACCTCAAAGCGTTGCGCCAGTTCCGCCGCAGTGACGCTTTCTTTTTGGAGCAAAATCGAAAGGATGCCGATGAGGCGATCTATTTTCACGGCAAGGCCTCCTTTGGGTTTTTGTGAAAAACAGAGTAGATGATGCAAGGTGCGCTGGTTTCCCTCTGGCAGCTGGTATCTTTTTGTGGTGGGTTCTGTATCATTTGCATTTATTATACCACAGCAATCGGACAACAGGCTGTCCTATTGCCAACGGGTATTTTTACTGGCACCCAAAATGGGGAGGGTCATTCTGCGGACAATTTCTCCAACAAAGGATAAAATGATTTTTGCGTGGTATGCTCTTTATGGGTTTGGCTTTGCACCCAAATTCAAAAAGAAATTGGGAGAAATTCTTAACAGAATGACCGGTAGACTTATGCAAGAAAATGCGTTACAATATACCAAAGCGGCAAAAACCGCTGTTAAAATTTGGAACCAATCACAGGAATGGAGGTTCTTTTTATGGCAATCGATCGTAAAGAATTGGTTCAGGGACATAACCCGGAACTGTTCGGATTTGATTATGACTCTCCCATGATCTTGGGAAACGGTGAATTCGCTTTCAGTGCGGATGTAACCGGTCTGCAAACCTTTTATGAGGACTATCGGGACAATCTCCCCCTGTGTACCATGTCCCAATGGGGCTGGCATACCACGCCGGTGTCTCAGGAACGTTACAGCTATACCCGGGACGACCTGCAGCTGACCATGTATGATACCTATGGCCGTCAGGTAGGTTATGCCAAAAAGAAGATGCCCGGCAATGAGCAGGTATACGATTGGCTGCGCCAGAACCCCCATCGTCTGAACCTGGGCCGTGTGGGCTTTGGTATCAAAAAACGGGATGGCAGCCCGGTTAAAAAGGAAGATATCACCAATATTTATCAGGAGCTGGATCTGTACGATGGGGTGCTGTACAGCCGTTTTAAGGTAGAAGGCGTTCCCTGTGCGGTGCGTACCTGTGTACATCCCACCCGGGATATGATCGCGGTGGAGGTGCATTCCGAACTGATCACCACCCATCAGATGCAGATTGAGATTACCTTCCCCTACGGAAGCCCCGATAAAACTGCTTCCGATTGGGATAATAAGGATGCCCATTCCACCGATGTGGTTTTTTCTGACGACGGAATTGTACAGATGAAGCGCACGTTGGATCAGGATGAATATTATGTCACGATACGGGAGACCTCCGACAATGAAACCGAGAAGCGTGGCCGTCATCTGGTGGTAATCAACGCCAAAACCGGCAATACCATCAAAACCTGTATCGAGTTTTCCAACCGGGAGAAGCGCTCCAACATTCCCACTTCCCGGGTGTTTAAAGAATGTGAGGCTTATTGGAACAATTATTGGGAGGAAGGCGGCGTCGTCCGTCTGCGGGACAGCCGCGATCCCCGTGGCCGGGAACTGGAGCGTCGCATCATCCTTTCCCAGTATCTCACCGCTGTGCAGTGCGCCGGTTCGGTGCCTCCTCAGGAGACCGGACTGAGCTGCAACAGCTGGTACGGCAAATTCCATCTGGAGATGCATTTCTGGCACAGCGCCCATTTCCATTTCTGGAACCGGACTGCGCTGCTGGAGCGGAGTATGCAGTGGTATATCGATCATCTGCCCGACGCCAAGGCGCTGGCTGAGAGCCAGGGATACCGCGGTGCCCGCTGGCCCAAGATGGTGGCGGCAGACGGCATTGACAGTCCCTCTCCCATTGCTCCGCTGCTGATTTGGCAGCAGCCTCATATCATCTGGTATCTGGAAAGCTGTTATCAGGATCATCCTGATCAGGCTACCCTGAAAAAGTATGCCGACGTGATGTTTGAGACGGCGGAGTTTATGGCGGATTTTGCGGTTTGGGACGATCAGAGCGGCCGGTATGTGCTGGGCCCGCCTTGCATTCCGGCGCAGGAACGTCATGAGCCGGATAAGTGTATGAATCCCACCTATGAACTGGAATACTGGGTCTTTGGACTGAAGATCGCCTGCCAGTGGTGGGAGAGAATGGGCCTTGCCCCCGAAAAAAATGGCTGGATGTGATGGAAAAGCTGGCCGTTCCCACCATTGTCAACAACACCTATATGGCGCAGGAAAATTGTCCTGAGACCTTTGAGAAGGTGAACGCCGACCATCCTTCCATGCTATGCGCCTACGGCCTGATTCCGGGCTCCCGCATTCAGCCCGAGGTCATGGACAATACCCTTACCCGGGTGCTCAACGAATGGCAGTTCCCCACCATGTGGGGTTGGGATTTCGGCGTCATTGCAATGACCGCCACCCTTCTTGGCCGTCCCGACGTGGCGGTGGATATCCTGCTCAAGGAGACCGAGAAAAACTGCTATGTGCTCAGCGGCAACAACCGACAGATGACCCGCAAGGATCTGCCGCTGTATCTGCCCGGAAACGGCAGCCTTCTGTTGGCGGTAGCCATGATGGCCGCCGGCTATAAAGGGTGCGACCGCAATACCCCCGGCTTCCCCGACGACGGGAACTGGACGGTAGAATTTGAGAATATCCGTCCGTTCTGGTTTGCCTAAATTTTAAATTTGTTTGCAGGCACGATGTCTCCAAAGATATCGTGCCTGTCTTTTTGCCTTATTATTTAGATATTTAACTTTATATCTAATAACTGAATCCGGACAGATAACCGGTTGAATCGTTTCAATGGTTGTTGACAAAGGAAAAAAGGAGTGGTAGGATAATATTATCGAACATCGATAATATTATCCACAAGGGGGAGGGATCATGCCGCGGGAAAAGTTTGAAGCGCTCACCGAGCAGATGTTTTACATTCTGCTTTGTCTGCAGGTGGAATGTTATGGAATGGATATCATGCAAAAAATTCGTACACTGACCGATGGACGGGTGAACGTGGGACCCGGGACGCTGTACCATCTGTTGGACGATTTTTTGCAGGCGGGGATCATCCGCCAAACCCAAGTTCAGGGACGGCGGCGCTGTTATCTGCTGACCGAGAAGGGTGCTGCCGTGCTGGAAGGGGAGTACCAAAGGCTGAAAACCCTCACCGAGGACTACCGACGGTTTCAGAAAGGTGTGGAGGATCTATGACAGAAAAAAGCCGAAGAAAATACCGGCTGGAAAATTTCGTTTTTTATGATTATGCTGGGATTCAAGAGCACCTACAGCGGATGGCAAGCAGGGGATGGATGCTGGAGAGCATCACCCCGTTTTTCTGGCGCTACCGCCGCAGTACGCCGCAAAAGGTATCCTTTGCGGTAACCTATTTTCCGGAAGCGTCGGACTTTGATCCCGGTCCCACCGAAAACCAGCAGTTGTTTTTGGATCTTTGCGCACAGGAAGGGTGGCAGCTGGCTGCCCAGTGGGCACAGATGCAGATTTTATATACCCATCGGGAAAATCCGTTGCCGCTTCAAACCGATGCAGGACGAGAACTGCGTGCCATTCATGCCGCAATGAAGAAAAATTTTCTTCCCAGTTCCTTTCTGCTGCTGTTTCTCTCGGTGTTCCAGTTGATCATACAGGGAAGCAGGGTGGTGGAAAAGCCGCTGGAAACGCTGAGTGAAGATACGGTTTTGTTTGTTCTGCTGCTTTGGTTTATCATGCTGCTGTTGCAGCTTTTGAATCTGGGCGGCTATCTGCGCTGGTATGTTGCCTCCCAAAAAAGCATTGAGGCGACAGGACAGCTCGCAAAAAGCAGGAGCTATATGTGTAAGATCGGAAAAGGGGTGCTTGCGTTGGTGCTGGTCATCGTACCTTTTTGGATCTGGGATATGGCGGTACAGCAAAAAAGTTTTTTGGTCCTCTATGGGATTGCCTTGTCTGCGGGAATTTTGACGGTTCTGTTTTCTGTGCAGGGACTGCTCAAACGCCTGAAGGCGCCCAAGGAGATCAACCAGGTCTTTACCCTGGCGGCAGCCTTTTTGGCCGGAATCGGTATCAGCATTTTCGGAGGAAGCATGATGCTGCAGCAGCTGAGCTCCGATGACCCGCAGGTGCTTTCCGTAGTGCAGCCGGATGGTGGGATCGTAGAGTATCCAATTTATGATGATCCTGTACTTTTGCGATTGGAAGATTTGCAGGATACTCCGGATGCTTATTATTCCCGTGTGTCGGAGGAAAAGACTTCTGTGCTGTTTCGGGTTGCCTGGGGGCTTCAGCAGGGGATGGATTCGCAAGGCCGGAAGCTGTCGGAGATGTATTACTGCATTTCAGAGACCAGTTTGCCCCTATTGCGGCAGTTTTGCCGGGAGAAAGCGCTGGATCTGGGAGAATATGCTCCGGAAAGCCAGCGGTGGGAGCCATATTCTCTTCCCCAATGGGAGCTGCCTTCCTTATACCGACTCTATGACGGGGAGAAGCCGGAAGGATATCGCTATGCGGTTTGTTGGGAGGACAGGACGGTGATTCTGCGTATGGAATCTGAGCCATCCCAACAGCAGCTGACCGATGCCTTTACGGTGTTGGGAAAAGCGTGAGTGCGGAAACGCAGATCAGATATTTACGTTCCAATTAAAATTTCATAATCGGTGATTTTGTCACAGAACTGCCGGTTCTTTTCTGCTAGAATAATGCCATAAGATATCACACAACAACATCAAACGATAGATACCGAAGATAAGGAGGACAACGATATGTCTGCAATCAATGTGACCAAGCAAAACTTTAAGGAAGTCCTGGAAAGCCAAAAACCGGTCCTGCTGGATTTCTGGGCCAGCTGGTGTGGACCCTGCCGGATGGTGAGCCCTATTGTGGAAGAGATCGCAGCGGAGCATCCCGAGATCATGGTGGGAAAGGTAAATGTGGATGAGCAGCCGGAACTGGCGGCACAGTTTGGCGTGATGAGCATTCCTTCCCTGTTTGTGCTGAAAAATGGCAAGGTGGTTAATCAGGCAGTGGGAGCACGTCCCAAGCAGCAGATTCTCGCAATGCTGTAAAAATTTTCAAAGGTGTGTGATCAGAGGGCGGCGGTTCTCCGGCGACAAAAGTGAAACAGCGTATTTCCTGTACAAAATATGACAGGAAATACGCTGTTTGGTTTTGTGTTGAATTTGGGAATGTAGGTTTGGGCAGAACGATTTCTTCATTGGCTCAGTGCGCGTAACTTCTGAAGATCCAGCAGCGTGATGGTACCACGGGTCAGTTTTACAGCCCCTTCCGACTGAAAATGCTTGAGCATTCGTGTCACCACTTCCCGAGCGGTGCCGGTATGAGAGGCGATCTTTTCATGGGTTAGATGCAGTTCCAGGGACGATTCCAGCGCACTTTCCTCCAAAAGAAAGTGTGCCAGACGATGGTCAAAACGTTTCCACATCACCTGTTCAATCAGCCACATCACATCGGTGAGCCGTGTTGCCATGATCTGGTTGGTATAGTTGGCTACGGTTGTACAGTTTTCCATCAGGTTCTGATAAATGTTGGGGGGAATGATCCAAAACTGGGTATCTTTCTCCGCAGCAATCGAGATCTCAAACTGTAGATCGTGGAGGATGCAAGATGCAGACATCAGGCAGATGTCCTGTGGGAACAGGCGGTAGATGGTGACTTCCCGTCCTTGGTCTGAGGTAATGTAAGCTCGAAGCTGTCCGCTGCGAATGACCAGCAGTCCCAGACAGTCTGAGCCGCTGCCGCGCAGTAAGGTGTCCTTTTTCACGCTGCGGAGCACTACAGCCTGAGAAAGCAGCTGTTGCTGCTGGGAAGTGAGCTTATCGTATATCGGGAAGCAATCGGAGAAGTTCATGGTTCTATCCTCTTTCCGTTGTGGCAAAATATGCTGAGGCGTAAGATCCTAGCTGAGCTCAGTATAGCACAGATAGCTTAGAGTTGCCATACAAAAGCCGCGTTGTATCATGCCGTCCGAGGAAAAATCTATCGGTTTCAGAGAGATTTGACAGGATTTTGCCCGGAGCAATTCTGTGCTTGATACTCTTCCTTGGTGATGCGGTAAACCAGATGTGGCATGATCACACCCCGATAATGTTTGACAAAACGATGCACCACCGTCATGCCGCCTCGCTGCGCCACTCGTTGGGAGGAAATGTTGGTATCTCGGATGATGCTGCAAACACAGTCACAGTGCAGTATCTCAAAGGCATATTTTTGACAGCCCAGCGCCGCTTCGGTGGCATATCCCTGGTGCCAGTATTTTCTTTTCAGCAGATAACCGATTTCCACCCAGTTTTCAGTATGACCGTCAGAAAAAGGCACCGGCTGATAGGTAAGACCTACCTGTCCCACCATGATATTGGTATTTCTAAGAACAGCCGCCCAGAGCCCTATGCCGTCCCGATGGTACCGTTCCAATTGCCGGTCCAGCCAGTCCTGTACCTCCTGGTCGCTGAAGGCGCCTTCATAGGCGTACATAGTTTCCGGATCCTGAAGTATTTCCGCCAAATCGTGATAATCATCGGCGGTCAGCTTTCGAAGTTCCAAACGAGGAGTTTGTAAAATCATGCAGGTCCCTCCTTTTTTCAACATTGTAGCATGGGGAAAAAAGGACTGTCAAACAGATATCGGTAAAGACGGCGGTTGGTATGAAAAAAGAAAAACAGATACAAAACAAACGGCGAAGATACATAACCCAATGGTATCTATCAGCTATTGTACCCAACAAGCGATGTTGGGCAGGAGATCAAACATTTAGCTGAGATTGACGGTGCCTCTGATCGTTTAGCGATTCATATCCATGTGATCTAAGATATGATAGAGAGACTTTGGATTATCGTTGCGCCATATAGGTGCGCGGAAATTGAATATGGATTGCGGCAGCCGGTTGGCACTGATTGTAGGTACTGTGTATTTTATAGTCCTTTTTTATGATCTTTGTTTCGCAAAAGTTATTTTTGCAGATCCCTTGTAAAACGGCTTAGTTAAGCCAAAAACATGACGAAAAAACAAAAAAACCATCCAGTCAATTCTGGATGGTTTTGGTGCGAGTGACGGGACTTGAA
>DBQB01000020.1 GCA_002305685.1 Ruminococcaceae bacterium UBA1405 | reverse complement strand
TTTCAATTCTGCAACGGGCCCTTTAAAAGAGGAAGATTAACCTTTCAAAGAACCAACCATAATGCCGCCCACAAAATACTTTTGCAGGAACGGATAAATTGCCAGCACAGGCAGGGTAGAGACAATAACCATGGAAGCTTTGATGCTCTGCTCCATCATCTCATAATCCACCACGGAGGCAGATCCGGTATCCAGGTTGGAACCAGTGATCAGGATGTTACGCAGTACCAACTGGAGCGGGAATTTTGCCTGATCCCGCAGATAGATATTGGCGTTAAACCAGCTGTTCCAATAGCCAACGCCGTAATACAAAATCATAACGGCCATGGCGGGGAGGGACAGCGGGATGAAGATCTTAAACAGAACGGTAAAATGGTTTCCACCATCGATGAATACCGATTCTACCAGACTTTCAGGGATGGATGCAAAATAAGAGCGCAACACAATCATGTTGTAGGTGCTGATGGCGGTGGGAAGAATCAGTGCCCAAAGAGAGTTATCCAGTCCGTACTGACGAACCGTCAGGTAAGTCGGAATCAAACCGCCGGAAAAATACATGGTAATGAGAATCACGACCGTCATCAACCGATGCCAGTAGAGATTTACACGAGAGAGACAATAAGCGCCCAAGGCGGTTAAGAATATACTGATCGCTAGACCGAAAACCAGCAAAAACAGGGTGTTTTTGTATCCGGAGAGGACCAGCGGGTTGGACAGCACGATTTGGTATGCCGAAGTATCAAATCCTAGGAACCACAGCAGCGGACCACGATGTCTGTAGAGGTCTGCCGGGGCACTGAAGGAGACAAACAGCTCATAGAGCATGGGATATACCATAATTATGGCCAAAAACCATAGGGAAACAACGATGAAGATATCCAAAAAGCGATCGCCTATCGTTTTTTTCTCGATCATGGTAATGATCACATCCTTTCTCAACATATAAAAATCGACTTTGTTAGAACAGCGCGGTTTCGGTTAGTTTTTCGCTGATCCAGTTGGCGGAACATACCAGTGCAAAGTTGATCAGAGAGTTAAACAGGTTGACAGCTGTCGAAAAACTGTAACTCATCTCAATCAGGCCTTTTCGATAAACATATGTTGAAATGACGTCGGCAGTGGAGTAGGTTGCATCGTTGTAGAGCAGCAGGATTTTTTCAGATCCTACGCTCATCACGCTTCCCATCTTCATAATCAGCAGGATAACAATGGTTCCTTTGATGCCGGGAAGGGTGATATGCCAAATACGGCGCAGTCGATTGGCGCCATCCAGTGCGGCAGCCTCATATAGTTCCGTATCGATTCCTGCAATGGCTGCAAGATAAATGATACTGTCCCAACCCATAGACTGCCAGATACCGGAGAGAACATAGATAGGACGGAAAAGTCCTGGCTGTTGGAGCATAGAAATGGGTTCGGCGCCAAACAGGCCGGTGATCCAGTTGAATAGACCGTCGCTGAGACAGAATTGTACCAGCATACCGCAGACAACCACAGTAGAGATAAAATGCGGGAAATAGGTTACGGTTTGCATAACTTTTTTAAAGCGCTGATTCTTCAGCTCATTGAGCATCAGTGCCAGGATAATGGGGGCAGGGAATCCAAATACCAGTTTCAAAAAAATTTCTGTGAAATATTTATAGCAATATAAATAAGATTTAATTAAATTATAATTATTCCATAATATATGTTTTCAAATATATATTTTGCTTTATATCTTTATTGCCGCTCATGGTCAAATGTGACAAAGCTGGGATACAGTTTGACTTATCGGTTTGCCGCCGGTATAATCAAGAACAGAATCCTTTTATATTATGAATGGAATAGGAAGTGATCGTATGCGGCTGGAACATAGTTCTTGGTTGCAGGTACAGCGCTATTTTACCCAACATGACCTGGTTTTGTTGCCCATCGGCAGTACCGAGAATCATGGCTCTCACATGGCTCTGGGAACCGATCTTTTGGTCCCAGATTATATTGCCGGGGAGTTGGACAAGCAGTTGGAGATCCTGATTACCCCTGTAATGCCTTTTGGTGCGGCGGATCATCATTCTTCGTTTCCCGGCACCCTGTCCATCGGTGTGGATGGGCTGTATCTCGTGCTTTCTAAAATATGTGAGGATCTTTGGAGATATGGCGCGAGACGTTTTGTTTTCCTCAACGGACATGGAGGCAACAATCCGGCGCTTTCCAAAGTGGGATTGGAGCTGAATCAGAAGGGAGGTATCTCTGCACAACTCAACTGGTGGACGGTGGCAGGGGAGCTCAATCCCGCCTGGAAGGGTGGACACGCTGCCGGAGAAGAGACCGCCGCAATGATGGCCATCTATCCTCAGGACGTTCACATGGAAGATTTGATGGAGTTTACCCCGGAGTCACCGGTTCCGGAACTTCAGTTTGTCCATGGCAGTACTCTGTCCTTTGAAGGGATTGCCATACCGGTGCCCCGCACTACCGAACGTTTTTCCCAGGCGGGATGGTACGGCAACGATCACCCCTCTACCGCAAATGCGCAGTGGGGAGAAGAGATGCTCAAGGCTACCACCGATTACTTTGCCCGGTTTATTACAGCGTTTGAAAAGATGCCGTTGTAATGTCCAACGATCCGTTGGTATGGCGCGGCGGCCGAATCACCGGTTTGCCCTTTTGAAAAATCTGTATATTCTCCCATTTCTTCAAAAAGCAAAGTGCCCTTTTGCAACCACCTGGGCTGCAAAAGGGCACTGTTTTTCAGTTGGGGAAACGAATCAGACAATTACCGACTACCGACGCTCGGCAATTTCCTCGGAGATCATCTGGATGAAATCGTCCAGCTGGAAAACTTTGGTCTCATCGGTCTCACGGAAACGGACGGAGATGGTTCCGCTTTCCACCTCTTTTTCTCCGATAATCAGCATATAAGGAACGCGGTCAATCTGGCGGGCGTGGCGGATTTTATAGCCGATCTTTTCATTGCGGCTGTCCAGTTCGCAGCGGATATGCTGTTTGCGGAGTGTTTCATGAATCTTGGACGCATAGTCCATACTCTTTTCGGATACAGGCAGTACCTTGACTTGAATGGGAGAAAGCCAGGTGGGGAATTTTCCTGCATAGTGTTCGGTCAGTACGCCAATAAAACGCTCGATGGAGCCAAAGCATACCCGGTGAATCATGATGGGGCGCTTACGGGAACCGTCCTCAGCCACATATTCCAGTTGGAAATTGAGAGGCATCTGGAAATCCAGCTGAATGGTACCACACTGCCAGGTGCGTCCGATGGAGTCTTTCAGATGGAAATCAATCTTAGGACCATAGAACGCGCCGTCTCCCTCGTTGAGAATATAGGGCATATGCAGCATCTCCAGCGCTTTTTTCAGACCGTTGGTGGCTGCTTCCCAGTCTTCGTCAGAACCCATGCTGTTTTCCGGACGGGTAGAAAGCTCAACAAAATACTCGAAGCCAAATTTTTTGTATACGCTATCAATCAGATGAACTACGCCTGCAATTTCGCTGGGAATCTGCTCCTGGGTCATGAAGATATGGGCGTCGTCCTGGGTAAAGCAACGTACACGGAACAGGCCGTGCAGCGCGCCTTTGAGTTCGTGACGGTGAACCAGTCCCAGTTCGCCGACCCGCATGGGGAGCTCCCGGTAGGAGTGGGGCTGGCTGCGATAAACCATAACGCCGCCGGGGCAGTTCATAGGTTTGATGCAGAAATCCTCATCATCAATTTTGGTGGAGTACATATTGTCCTTATAGTGATCCCAGTGACCGGAAGTTTCCCAAAGATGACGGTTCATCATCATGGGGGTGGAGACCTCCACATAGCCGGCATCATAATGGATGTCACGCCAGTAATCGATCAGAGCGTTTTTGATCACCATGCCGTTGGGCAGGAAGAAGGGGAATCCGGGACCCTCGTCGCTGAGCATGAACAGATTCATCTCTTTGCCGATCTTGCGGTGATCCCGTCTCTCGGCTTCCTCCATCATGGTCTGCCACTGGGTTAATTCTTCTTTGTCGCGGAACGCAACGCCGGAGATACGGGTGAGCATCTTGTTGTCCTTGTCGTTTTTCCAATAGGCGCCAGACAGGGCGGTGAGCTTAAAGGCTTTGAGCGCCTTGGTATAGCAAAGGTGCGGCCCGACGCACATATCAATATAATCGCCCTGCTGATAGAAGGTCAGGGTCGTGTCCTCCGGCAGGTCGCCGATATGCTCTACCTTATAAACTTCACCGCGATCCTGCATCAGCTGGATTGCTTCATTGCGGCTCAGGGCAAAGGGTTTGATGGGCAGATTTTGTTTTACGATTGCCTGCATCTCTTTTTCGATGGCGGGCAGGTCCTCCTCGCTGAGCTTGACGTCGCCCAGATCAATGTCGTAGTGGAAGCCCTTTTCGGTGGCAGGGCCGTAGGCAAAATGTGCATCCGGATAAAGATGCTTTACTGCCTGCGCCATAATGTGCGCTGCGGTATGGCGGATGACGTGGAGTTCTTCCTCCTGGGGGCATTCCGCCGTGGTGCCGTTGTTGTAGATAATTTTCATTTTGGTTCCCTCCAAATATTCGCTGCTTGCCGGGCCTTGGATACAAAAAGAGCATCCGTCCCTTGCCGGGACGGATGCTCCATTAAAATGCATCCGCGGTTCCACCCTGCTTGCTTTTCAGCCTCTTGTTTCACGCAGTAACGGCCGTGCGCCGCTCCCAGTCCGCAGGTGGTACCCAAACTGCCGTTTATACACACTTACAGCCACGGTGCATACTCTCTGAAAAACGGTGGAGGTTTGAACATATCCTGCCTCATCCTAGGAGAATAGCTTTAGTGTAACGCGTTTTGTTTCATCTGTCAAGGTATTTTGCAACAATTGTGAAAGTTTCCCGGAATCGGCGGGAAAACGGCTTATCACAGTGCCGGCGGAAATAGAATAGGAAGCTTATAGAGAATTTCCCGGGTTATTTTTGTAGTTAGAAGGGCTGCATCCATGGATCCGTTTGAACGCCTTATAAAATGTATTGATGTTGGCGTATCCGACATAGGAAGCAATATCACAGACCTTCATCCCAGAACTTCCCAGCAGCTGTGCGGCTTCATTCATGCGCAGCCGTTCGATGTAACTGGTAAAATTTTCCCCTGTATTTTCCTTAAAGAAACGGGACAGGTATTTTTCCGACAGATGAAACCGACTGGCAACCTGATAGAGACAGAGGTCGGGATCTCGATACTGTTTTTCGATAAAATCCGTAATGTTTTGCAGCAGTTCCCGGGAATTATTTTCGTTTTGAAAGACCACATAATCACAGATTTCATTGAGAGCGCCTTCTAATTTTTCTCTCCAATCAGGTATAATTGTGGTTTGTACAGGGAGCATCTGGGAGAGTTCCTGCATATTTTGCCGTTTTTCTGGAGGAATCAGATGATAGAGCTTGAGCAGAGTAGCGCGTATTTCCAGGTAAAGGAAAAATTGTCCGGAGGCGGCGCCGCTGTCATCCGAGAAAATTACGTTGTTGTGTTCCAGAATGCTGTGCAAAAGCATCTGGGCATCCTGCTTTTTGCCGGTTTTGATGCAGTTGGTCAGCTGTATTTCGGTTTCCGGTGGGTACCAGTAGATATCAGCTGAAGCAGTGTTTTCAAAGGTTTCCGGCTGGCTGGGTGTACTCTGCCTTTCCACGGACTGCATTGCGGCGAAATAGGAGGTGCTTACCGAGAGAAGGTTTTCGGCGATTGCGCCGATCCCCCAAATCACTGTCAGATTAAAGTCCTGCAACAGTTCCTGAGAAAGAGATTTGAGCTTTTCAGCCAGGTTTTGAGAATCGATGGGTTGTTCTGTGCTGTGGGAGATCAAAGCAAGCGTTTGCAGGTCCATAATCTGATATTCGTCCTGCTGCACAACCGCATATTTGCGCAGTACATTTAAAATTACCAGCTGAGCTGCTTGATATTCCTGAGCGCCCTCCGGCTGTGAGAGATCAGCGGTATTTTGAATCCGCAGCACAACCGCTTGAAAAGGGGCCAGCATGACCAGCTCCGCTCCGAGCATAGCGTTGCAAGCGTCATCCTCGCTGCTGTACATCCCTTTGAAAAGGCGTTCGTAGAACGTCGAACGACGCATAGGAAGCTGGGCTTGTAATTCCTTGCGCAGGCCATCATTGACGGTAAGAATATTGGAGATGGTACCAGCAATAAAGTCAAACGTATTTTCATTTTGTGCTGCTGCCTCGTTCATGCGCAAATTTCGGGCAATATTGAGGATGGGTTGGCTGTTGCGGTAGCATAGCAGCAGAGAAGCGGCCAATCCCAAAATGAAAAAGAGGGTCAATCCGATTCCGAATACCAGCATCATCGAGCGGATGGTACGGTACAGGGATGCGGTAGGGGAAAAGATAACATATTGCCAACCGCTGTTCTCGGACGTTGTATAGATGTAATAACCGCCATTTTTCTTGCTGAGCCGGATGCCTTCATCATCTCCTTGCTGCAGCAGGGAGCGCAGGGTTTCCAAAGTCTCCGTCTGCGGCGGCCTTTCACTGGAAATCAGAAGTTGTTCCTCTTTTCCAAAAATGTAATATTCGCTGCCAAACTCCTGCAACATGGCCATGGTACTATGTATCTCATCGCAGTTAAGCACCGAAAGCGCCAAAAAGCTGGTATGACCATACATTTGCATAAAAGGAATTTGCTGTACATAGAGCATAACGTTATTTTGGACGTTATACCGTCCCAAGGTAGCCTGGGGCATATAGTCTCCGTCGCTCATCTGCTGCAATTGGGAGCACCAGTACTCAAAAGACATTCCCGGATATTCCAGACAGGTTTTGTATACCTGCTGCAGATCCTGCGAGACATATTCGTTGGAAACAATCAGGCGTGGGCTTAGGGAGACCAGGTAAATATCCTTAACGAACTGGCTTGCAAGGGTTAACTTTGGCAAATCGTTTCGCAGGGTCATTAAATCCACGGTGGTGGCGTCCGGCTGCACACAGCGGATCAGGTTTTCGCTTACCAGAGGATTCATGGCAATCTGTTCCACCATATTGCGTACCTCCGTCAAACGCACATCCAGCAGTGCCACCGCTTGACGCATGGTGTCCAGGCAATCGGCCCGCGCCTGTTTTTGAAGCTTTTGCGCAGTATATGCAAACAGGGAAAGGGAGATTACCAAGCTTAGGCAGAGCACGATCAGGTAGGATTTGAAAAACTGCCAATAAATCTTTTTCCAGTTGGAAAAGGATAGCCGCCGCATCATAAAACCTCCTGTCCTGTGGAATGTGTTTGTTGGGAGAAAAACCGGTGGGCAGCAAAATCACTGGGGATTTGAAAGAGACTTAGAAAAGGAAAACCAGTCTATCTTAACTCTTCCATTGCAGGGCGGCTGGGCGAGGGAGATCCAAACGCTGTGTTTGTCTGCCGTTTTTTGCAACAGAGGAAAATCCATTTGGCGCCATTCTCCACAGGTATCCGGCAACACGCAGCGAGCCAGCGTTTCACCGTCAGGGGAATCGATACAAACAGAAAGCGTAGCGCCGGTAGATTGGGTGGCAAACCGGAGGGCAACGCTTTTGACGTCCTCAGCAAAACAGAGATACCGCCATCCCGCATACTGTCCCGGCTGTTCCAGCCACAGATAAGGGGGGGGGAAAAACTCACCCGATAGGGTTCATCGGTGGCAGGTACCGGCTCCATCTGTAGGCGGACATCCCCGCGACCTCCGGAAAAAATCACCGCACTGGCGGCAGGAATCCGTTCTCCAGGGAGAAATGCCTCCTTTACACCGCTGGAAGTAATCGGACATTCCGTAATGGTACCATCAGAATTGATATGGATGGGATCGATAAAGGGGGTGCGGGTACGGCTG
Source organism: Ruminococcaceae bacterium UBA1405 (assembly GCA_002305685.1). Lineage (GTDB taxonomy): Bacteria > Bacillota > Clostridia > Oscillospirales > Ruminococcaceae > UBA1405. Next base: position 20 of record DBQB01000020.1, on the reverse strand, counting down.
AAGTGACCCCAAAAAGTTAG
>DBQB01000051.1 GCA_002305685.1 Ruminococcaceae bacterium UBA1405 | reverse complement strand
ACTGAAAATGCTTTCCGAGATGGGCTGCGAAGTAACCCGGCGCGGAAAAGCAATTCGCCTCAAGGCTCCCGGATGGAAAAATATTGCCCGGATGGATGAAGGACTTGGAACCGGATACAGTGAGGCAGAAATTCGTGCAGTGCTGGCAGGGAAAAAGCAGCACACACCCCGCAAAAAATCCACCGTACAGGCAGAGCCTCCCAAGGTTAATCTATTGGTGGACATCCAAGAAAAACTCCGTGCTGGAAAAGGTGCTGGATATGCGCGTTGGGCCAAGGTCTTTAACCTCAAGCAGATGGCACAGACGATGAATTTTCTTACCGAGCATAATCTGCTGGAATATGCAGTGCTGGAGGAAAAAGCGGCAGCGGCTACAGCCCACCATAACGAACTGTCGGCACAGATTAAGGCGGCGGAAAAACGCATGGCGGAGATTGCTGTCTTGCGGACCCACATCATCAATTATGCTAAGACCCGCGAGATCTATGTAGCTTATCGACAGGCTGGTTACTCTAAGAAATTCCGCCAGGAACATGAAGCAGAAATCCTGCTCCACCAGACAGCAAAAAATGCTTTCGACGATATGGGGGTTAAGAAGCTGCCCAAGGTCAAAGAATTGCAAACTGACTATGCCAAACTCCTGGAGGAAAAGAAAAAAATCTATGCTGAATACCGGCGTTCCCGCGAAGAAATGAGGGAACTTTTGACGGCCAAAGCGAATGTGGATCGGCTGCTGAAAATGGACGAGGAGCAGAAACAGGAGAAAGAAAAAGACCACGACCAGCGGTGAGCTGATCGCAGTCAAAAGCGTTCACAGAACGCGTGGCCACAGGATAAAATCCTGTGTTCAAAGGGGCTTGGGGGCAGCGCCCTCAACAAGCGTTTGTGGCGAAATGGATAGCCACAAGCATTGCTTGCCGCTATTTAGTTCATAAAAAATTTTCAAAATATAGTTGTATATTTTTTTCTGTGCAGTTATTATATAAATACCATTTTATGATTCTGTTCTTTATAGGGGGATGGGAAGATATGGCACGAAAAGCCTATTCTGAAGAAGATAGAGTGCAAGTGCGGAATGCCCTAATGACCACCATGATTCAGTGTATCGCGGATCGGGGATTGATTCACAGCAGTATTGATGTTTTGTGCAGAAAAGTAGAGATCTCCAAGACCTTCTTCTACAGTTTTTTCTCATCCAAGGAAGAACTGGTGCTCTACGCCCTGCGATACCAACAGCCCAAGCTGCTGGATTATGCCAGATCCCTAATGGAGGACCCCGGACTCAGTTGGCGGGCGGGAGTGGAAACCTTTCTGAAAAACTGCTGTTATGGAGCTAAAAGCGGGGTTGCCGTTTTGTCCATTGAGGAGGAGCAGCAAGTGCGCCGCTGCCTTTCCGAGGAGAATTTCCAGGCGTTCCGGCGGGATCAGATTATTTTTTATGGAAAGCTGCTTTCCATCTTTGGCCTCCCTGTGGACAGTATTGATCCCCGGCTGTTTGGCAATCTGGCCCTCAGCATGATGATGGTACACAAAGCCATTCCAGACACCATGCCATTTCTATTCCCAGAGGTGGCGGAGGATATGGTGGACTTCCAGGTCAGGGCTCTGGTGGACGAGATGGAGCGGGTAAAAGAGCATGTGCGGTAGGTGAAAGCAAATGGATAGAGATGAGTACCCATGTCCAAACGGACGGGAAAGACAGCAGAATATCGTCAGACACAGAGCCTTGGGATACAGGTCTTGGTTCTGTGCGGCCTTTTCGCGCCCTGCGTCAGCCTGTCCAAATGACAGGGTGTCGCAGGGCATTTTTTATTGTTCGGAAAGAGGTGGCCTGATATGAATTTACCAAAACGAAATAGTGCGGACGGGCGCTGTTACTGGATGAAGCCCGAGGTGCAGGAGGAACTGCAACCGCTCTTTGACCAGTGCATCCAGGATGCCATTGACGGGAGAATCACGCGGCTTGATTCCCTCTGGCCGCCGGTAGTGGTTAGCAGTCAAGGCGCGCCCTTTGATGTGCACGATCTGGTGAGGAAATGGGCCGAATTGCAGCGAGCGGAAACCATAGATGCGGAAAAAGCCATCGCCTTCAGCGAAAACCTGCGCCGCCAGAGCCGCTGGGGTGAAATTGACTACTATTTACTTGGCCTGTTGGAACAGGAGCTGCAGGAGAAGTATTTTGTCGTGACCGGTCGTGAAGATGACCACCGCTGGAATCGGGAATACTCCCTGAAACCAGGTATCCGTGCAGAGGAGGTTCCGGAGCCGCTGCTGCGTTTCGCTTGCTATGTGGCGGTGAGCTATAAGGTATATGGTATGGACTTTCAGTATCTGGACACCAATTACCTCTTTGGATTGGTGGAGAAAGTCCGTCCTGATATGGTGAAAAAGCTCCGGGAACATGGAACCGGCAAGTTGCCGCTCAGCCTGCAAAAGAGGAAAACAGAGCACTTCACCGCATCGGCCAACGACGCCTTTGCCGTGATCCGCATCACTGCCAGGGACAATACGGAGGAATGCTGCCGTGAAGTGCTGGACTATTTGTGTGAGGTTCTCTCGCAGGAGGATTTTCCCCGCAGCTATGCTCTGGAGTTCAAAGGGCCGGAAAAGCGCTATCTTCCCATCACAGGACTGCCCAAGAAGGGTGTAAACCAGCTCTTTGCCTGTGCCGTGCAGTACCCCGGCCTCCATCCCCTGATGGAACGGTACGCCCGGCTTGCCATGCGGCAATATGAGCAGTACACCAATCTCAGCGATGAGCAGTGCGCACTCCCCGGAAGTTTTGCCGTGTTCGCCCTGGGAATGCTGGGGCAAGAGTGGCGGCAGCTGGTATGGGATTATCTCGATCTCTGTGATGATGAGCACTCCCGCTTACAGGAAAAATTCCTCCGGGAGTATGTGAAACAGTTCGGATTTACCGCCGATACCGTCCCTGTATTTGTCCGTGGGGTGCTGTCCATGCAGAACATGAAGTATTCCAAGGACTATGCCGCGTGGATGGCAAACGCAGAAAGCCTGGACGCTCTGCTGGAGGCAAAAATCCACCTGTCCGAGATCGTTCCAAGTGGTTTTTCCTCCGACGAGGATGACGATGATGACGAGGACGAGGAACCCGCCGAGGAAACAGAAGCCAGCCCGGAGGAAGTGCTGCAATACGCATGGGAAACGGTCTGCTATTGGTAAAAGCCCTGAGAAGTTT
>DBQB01000039.1 GCA_002305685.1 Ruminococcaceae bacterium UBA1405 | reverse complement strand
TCTTCCATAGGGGGAGCATATCAGCTCTCGCGGCGCTTTTCAGCAAACGGATTACTGCTCCTCAACAACAGGGGCGGCAGCAAATCTGGCGGGGTTGATCTTCACGCCAGGGCCCATGGTGGTAGCAACCACGCAGGAGCGGACATACTGACCCTTTGCAGCGGCGGGTTTCGCCCGAACAATGGCGTTCATCAGGGTATCGAAGTTCTGCTGGAGCTTCTCAGCACCGAAAGACACCTTGCCGATGGGGCAGTGGATGATGTTGGTCTTGTCCAGACGGTACTCAATCTTACCGGCTTTGGCTTCCTTAACAGCACGGGCAACGTCGGGGGTGACGGTACCGGCCTTGGGGTTGGGCATAAGGCCACGCGGTCCAAGGATACGGCCCAGACGTCCAACAACGCCCATCATATCGGGGGAAGCGATGACAACGTCAAAATCCATCCAGCCTTCGCTCTGGATCTTCTGCATCATATCCTCAGCGCCGACATAATCCGCGCCGGCTTCCTGAGCCTGAGCAACCTTCTCATTCTTTGCGAACACCAGAACGCGAACGTTCTTACCGGTGCCGTTGGGCAGTACAACAGCGCCACGAACCTGCTGGTCAGCGTGACGGGAATCAACGCCCAGTCTTACATGTACTTCAACAGTCTCGTCAAACTTGGCCTTTGCGGTCTTGGTGCAGACGTCAAACGCCTCGGCGGTCTCATAGAGCTTCGCACGATCGACCAGTTTGCTGCTGTCCTGATATTTCTTACCGTGTTTCATACTTGTTCTCCTCCAATTTGAGTGGTGTATAGCGGATTTGTTCCTCCCACCCGGATGCAGTACTAGTCTTCTACTACGACACCCATGCTGCGAGCGGTACCTGCGATCATGCTCATCGCAGACTCCAGATTGGCAGCGTTGAGATCAGGCATCTTGTGCTCCGCAATGGCCTTGATCTGCTCTTTGGTGATCTTAGCCACCTTATTCTTGTTGGGTACACCGGAACCGCTCTCGATCTTGCAGGCCTTCTTGATCAGAACTGCCGCGGGAGGGGTCTTGGTGATGAAGCTGAAGGATCTGTCGGCATAAACGGTGATGACGACAGGGATGATCATGCCAGCTTCGTTTTTGGTGCGTTCGTTGAATTCCTTGGTGAACGCCATAATGTTAACGCCATGCTGGCCCAGAGCAGGACCAACGGGCGGGGCCGGAGTTGCCTTTCCAGCCGGAATTTGCAGTTTAATATAACCGGTTACTTTTTGTGCCATGGTTTGCACCTCCAAAAAATGTGTGGTTTTGGCGGAATCAAGCCTGATACTCTGCACGGCTGCTGGTATCGCCCGTTCCTCCCACCGTCGCAACTGGTTTCGCCCTCAAAATTTCCATCCAAATATCGGGCAATTCTCTGGCAAAGCCAGCGAACTTTCACAAAACATTATCTGTCCTCACCAAAAGGATCGGACACGACAGCTATCACTGCTTAATAGGTTTCCACCTTATCAATGGCAACCTCCAGCACAGTTTCGCTGCCGTACATACCTACAACGCCAACCTTGACGGTTTTGTTGTCGTAGTCCACGCTTTTGACAACGCCTGTCCACATACCGCCTCCAGGTGCAGTGAAGCCCTCATCGTTGATCTGGACGTAATCGCCCACCTTGATGGTCTCCTGCTCCTCTTTTGAGACAGCAAAATCAGAACTAAGCGCCTCCACTTCCTGTTCCGTCAGCGGAATAGGGTCTGTAGCTGAACCGACGAAACCGGTGACACCGCGGACATTGCGTACAATATAGCGGGTATTGTCGTCCATCAGCATTTTCACCATCACATATCCGGGGAAAATCTTCCGTTCCACTTCCCGCTCTTGATTGTTTTTGAGCTCAATCACCTTTTCCACCGGGATCTTGATATCCACAATCTGATCCTGCAGCTTGCGGTTTTCCACAATCCGCTCCAGATTGGCGGCTACCTTATTTTCATACCCGGAATAGGTGTGAACTACATACCACCTAGGCACTCTCTTCTCGGATTCAGACATAACACATTTCCTCCACGCAGCAGCTCATCAACGCCTTAGGCATTTCTGAGAAACAGGTTAACCAAGGCCATCAGCACATAGTCCAAGCCGCCTACCACTATAGCGGAAATTGCCATAACGCCAATTACTACCAGGGTGTTATTCACAACGGTCTTTTTGGCCGGCCAGACGATTTTCTTTACCTCGCCCTTCATATCGCGGAAGGAACGAGCCATGTTGGACGCAAGCTGCTTGGTGTTCTTTTTGGCGGCGACTTTCTTGGCATCGCCTTTTTGCTCTTGAGCTTTCTTTTCTGCCACCAAAATCCCGCCTTTCACTACTTGGTCTCTCTGTGAAGAGTGTGTTTTCTGCAGAAGCGGCAGTACTTATTCATCTCAAGTCTGTCAGGGTCGTTCTTCTTGTTCTTCATGGTATCATAGTTGCGCTGTTTGCACTCTGTGCAGGCAAGAGTCACTTTTACTCTCATTGATCGGCACCTCCCAATATGGTTTTTTGGCCTCCCTCATGTAAGGGCGCTTTCCTGTTGCACATCAAAATCTTCACCGGCTGCTGCAGCCGTTGGAAACAAACTGCACAACCCATGAGATTTTGGTCTGCCCGTTCACCGGGATATTTTCCTGAAGACGGGGCATATGCTTTTTTACCGCGCATCCAGAAAAATGCGCAATAAAAAAACCCCTTTTAGAGGTACTACTACTATACCACATCCCCCGGTGTAAAGTCAACACCTTTTTTTCGAGAAAATCATATAAATTCCCTTCCACACTCTAACGTTCCTTTCAGGCGAATTGACAGGGAAACCCCTTTTTTCCCGTGATTTCCCTGTCAATGCTACAAAAACCCAAGGCTACTGTTGCGCCCTTACCTCTAATATGCTAGAATAAACAAATGGTTCTGCGGCATAAAACTCCGCACCCGGTTTTGTTTTTCCCTGAATTACATATAGTTTATCTGGAAAAGAAAATTCTATCCCATCACAATAGGAGTGTGATACACCATGTCCAAATTGAGAATCGCAGTGATTTTCGGCGGCGCCTCCACCGAATATGAGGTATCGCTGGTCTCCGCCACCTCGATTTTGCAGAACATCCCGGAGGACCGGTATGACGTAATCAAGATTGGAATCACCAAATCGGGCGCCTGGTATCTCTACAGCGGCCCCATTCATCTGATTGCCGAAAACAAATGGCAGCAGAACCGCTATATTACCCCCGCCTTTGTCTCTCCCGACCGGGTAACCCCGGGCATTCTCCATTTATCCCGCCGGGAGAATGGCTTTGAGCGCTGTTCCCTGCTCAACATCGACTGCGTATTCCCGGTCCTCCATGGAAAAAATGGCGAGGACGGCACCATTCAGGGACTGCTGGAGCTTTCCGGTATCCCCTATGTGGGATGCGGCGTTGCCGCCAGCGCCAACTGCATGGATAAAACCATTACCCATACCATCCTGGACGCGGCAGGGATCCCCGGAGCCAAATGGCGCAAGGCCGTGCCGGGAGATTTGCAGCGGTTTGAAGAACTGGAGCCGGTTTGGGCCCAGGCGCTGGGATATCCCATGTTTGTAAAGCCTGCCAACGCTGGCTCCTCGGTGGGGGTCAGCAAGGTCCGCACCCCCGATCAGCTGCGGGAGGCGCTGGAACTTGCCTTCACGGTGGACAATAAGGCGATTCTCGAAGAGTTCATCGACGGCATCGAGGTGGAAACCGCTGTGCTGGGCAACGAGGACCCCAAGGCTGCCTGTGTGGGAGAGATCGTCCCCACCCAGGAGTTTTACAGCTACAGCGCCAAATATTCCGACGACTCCACCGATCTGTATATTCCGGCGCGCATCCGAGAGGAGGACGCGGAAAATATCCGCCGCACCGCCGTCAAAGCCTATCAGGCGCTGGGCTGCACCGGGCTTGCACGGGTGGACTTCTTCGTCAAACGGGACGGCAGCGGCATCATCCTCAACGAGCCCAACACCATGCCCGGCTTTACCTCCATCAGTATGTATCCCAAACTCTGGGAACACAGCGGTATCCCCTATCCCGAACTGATCCATCAGCTGATTCAGCTGGCCATCCAGCATAAAAGGTGAATAGCGGCATGACAAACGAACTTTTCAACCGTCCCATCGGCGTGTTTGATTCCGGCTTGGGAGGACTGACCGCTGTCAAGGAGCTGCGAAAACTCCTTCCCCATGAGGATATCGTCTATTTTGGAGATACCGGGCGGGTTCCCTATGGCACCAAAAGCCGGGAAACCATCCTGCGCTACGCACAGCAGGATGTGGACTTTCTGCTCACCTGTAAGGTCAAGATGATTCTGGCAGCCTGCGGTACCGTCAGTTCCAACATTCCCAAGGACTTTGCCCGGCAGCTCCCGGTTCCCTTTACCGGTGTGGTGGAGCACGCCTGTGACGCTGCCGTCAAAGCCACCAAAAAGCGCCATATCGGTATCATCGCCACCCCTTCCACCATCCGCAGCGGCGCCTATGAAGCCCATATTCATCTGATTGCCCCGGATATACAGGTGACGGCGGCCCCCTGTTCCCTGTTTGTACCGCTGGTGGAAAACGGATATATCCAACAGGATAATCCGGTCACCCGGCTGGTTGCGCAGCAGTATCTTGCTCCTCTCAAGCAGGCGAATCCGGACACCCTCATTCTGGGATGTACCCATTATCCACTGCTTGCACCAATCATTTCCGACATTATGGGGCCGGAGGTGACGTTAATCGATTCCGGTCAAACCGCAGCCAGATATACCGCCCAGTACCTTCAGGATCACGCGATGCTCTGTGAACCCTGCCGGAGGGGAACCAATCGCTTTTATGTCAGCGATTCCACCGAAGGGTTTGCGGATGTTGCGGGAATCTTTCTGGGCAGCGATATCCACGGCGAGGTTACCCGCATTCATATTGACTAAGGAGGTACCTTTCCCGGTGAAGAAGGACGTAGTAATTACCATCAAAGGAATCCAAACGGTAGACGGGGAACAGGATACGGTGGAACTGACCACTCTGGGAAGCTTTTACCGCAAAAACGAAACCTATTATCTGACCTATCTGGAGAGCGAAGCCACCGGATTTGCCGGACAGCGCACCACCCTCAAATTGGAGGACAGCCACAGGGTCACCATGATCCGCTACGGCTCGGCAGAATCCTCCTTGGTAGTGGAGAAAGGGGTACGCCACCAGTGTCAGTATGATACCGGATACGGCAACCTGCTCATCGGGGTCAGCGGCGACGATATCCAAAACCAGATCACCGATGAAGGCGGCAGTTTCCATTTTAAGTACACCCTGGATATCAACACGGCGCTGGCCAGCTTCAACGAGATCTATGTAACGGTAAAAGCCCGTGAAAACGACGGCACCTGTTCTTGACGTGTGAATATAAAAGGAGGATTTAAAAAATGTCCAATCCCATTGGAGAAGCTTCCAAACAACTGGAAGCACTGATTCAAAACGCTTTTGCCGCAGCCATTGCTGCCGGTCAGCTTCCCGAGGCCCCGGTTCCCGCCTTTGTGGTGGAGATCCCCGCCGATACCAGCCATGGCGATTTTGCCACCAATGCCGCCATGGTTTCCGCCCGCGCTTTTCACAGCGCCCCGCGGAAAATTGTGGAAACCATCTGCGGACATCTGACGTTGGAAAACAGCTTTTTTGACCGGTTCGAGATTGCCGGTCCCGGATTCATCAACTTTTTCCTCAAGGACAGCTGGTTCTCCGGCGTAGTCAAAGCCATCCGCAGTGAGGGCGAAAATTACGGCCACTCCGATTACGGCAAAAACGAAAAGGTGATGATTGAATTCGTCTCCGCCAACCCCACCGGTCCCATGCATATGGGCAACGCTCGGGGCGGAGCGCTGGGCGACTGCCTGGCGGCGGCTATGGACTGCGCCGGTTACAACGTTACCAAAGAGTTTTACGTCAACGACGCGGGAAACCAGATTGCCAAGTTCGGAAAATCTCTGGAAGCCCGGTATCTTCAAATTCATCTTGGGGAGGATGCTGTAGAGTTTCCGGAGGACGGCTATCACGGGGACGACATCAAGGAGCGGGCCCAGCAGTTTACCGAGCTGCATGGAGACGCCTATGTAAACGCCTCCAGCGAGGAGCGCCAGAAGGCACTGGTAGACTTTGCACTGCCCATGAACATTGAGAAGCTGCGCACCGATCTAGAAAAATACCGCATCGTATACGACGTTTGGTTCCGGGAAAGCACCCTGCATGAATCGGGAGCCGTCAAGGCCGCCATCGACCTGCTCACCCAAAAAGGGATGACCTACGAGAAGGACGGCGCCACCTGGTATAAAGCCACCCAGTTTGGCGCGGAGAAGGACGAGGTGCTGGTGCGCGGCAACGGCTTCCCCACCTACTTTGCCGCCGACATCGCCTATCACTACAACAAGTTTGCGGTGCGTGGTTTTGACCGGGTCATCAATGTCTGGGGCGCCGACCATCACGGCCATGTAGCCCGCCTCAAAGGCGCTATGGACGCCATCGGCCTGGACGGCAGCAAGCTGGATATCATCCTAATGCAGCTGGTCAGACTGATGCGGGACGGCCAGCCGGTGAAGATGAGCAAGCGTTCCGGTAAATCCATCACCCTGACCAACCTCATTGAGGAGGTCCCGGTGGACGCCGCCCGCTTCTTCTTTAATGTGCGGGAACCCAACACCACCTTGGACTTTGACCTGGATCTGGCGGTGGAGCAGTCCTCCTCCAACCCGGTTTACTATGTACAGTATGCCCACGCCAGAATCTGCAGCATCCTGAAAAACCTGGCCGCAGAGGGGATTACCCCGGCACAGTGCTCCGATGCACAGCTGGCGCTGCTGAATTCCTCCGAGGAACGGGAGCTGATCCGTCTGCTGGCCAGATATCCTGGTGAGATCATCGACGCCGCCAAGTTCTACGATCCCGCCCGCATCACCCGCTATACCCAGGATCTCGCCACCCTGTTCCACAAGTTCTACAACGCCTGCCGCGTCAAGGGTGAGAGCGAAGATCTGATGCAGGCCCGGCTTTCCCTGTGTGTTGCCGCCCGCACCACGCTGCATAACGCCTTGACGCTGTTAAAGATCACCGCACCTGAATCGATGTAACAAGACTATTCCATCTGTGCCCTGTCCGCCGGTACCGGCGGACAGGGCACAGTTTTTTGTCTCCCCTTCTGAAAGAAAAAATTGCCAACAAACCTTCCTCTGGATTATAATAAAGGCAATCAGCATCCCTGCACGAAAACCGTAAGCCGTACAGCGGCCGTTTTTCATCTGTACAACAGCAAAGGAGGCAGCATATGAACTACCATCTACTCAAAGGGACCAGCTTAAAGGTCTCCGCCGCCAGCCTGGGAACCATGATGTTCGGCGCACAGACCAGCGAAGCGGACGCTCTGACCATCTTTGACTATGCCTACAGCCACGGTGTCAACTTCTGGGACACCGCCAACTCTTACAACCAGGGGGAAAGCGAGCGGATCACCGGCAAAGCCCTCCAGGGACGCCGGGATAAAATCATCCTGGCCAGCAAGGTTGCAAACCAGATGGGACCGGACCTCAATGACCGGGGACTTTCCCGCCGCAGCATCCTCCAAGCCATCGACGGTACCCTGACACGGCTGAACACCGATTATCTGGATATCTATTATCTGCACACCCCCGATTACGACACCAGCATCGAGGAGACGATGGATACCATGAACGGCCTTGTCAAAGCTGGCAAAATCCGTTACATCGGGGTGAGCAACTACGCCGCCTGGCAGATTGCGGACATCCTGGCTCTGTGCGACAAGCGGGGGTATGTGGCGCCGGTGATTACCCAAAACGTCTACAACGCCTTAACCCGTGGCATTGAGGCGGAGCTGGTTCCTTTCCTCAAAGCCCATCCCATGAGCCTGGCAGTGTATAACCCCATTGCGGGAGGAATGCTGGCGGGCAAACACCATCCCGGCACCCCGGCAAAGGATACCCGCTTTGCCAACAATCCCACCTATTACAACCGCTATTGGTCCGACGAAAATTTCCAGGCAGTGGAAAAACTCAGCCAGATTGCCGCCCAAAACGGCATGACCATTTTGGAGTTGGCGCTGCGCTGGTGCGCTGGGGCTCCCCATGTCACCAGCGTCATCACCGGCGTCAGCAAGCTCTCCCAGCTGGAACAAAATATTGCCGCGCTGGAAGGCCCTGCGCTGAGCGCCGATATCCTGGAAGCTTGCGACGCGGTTTGGCATTCTCTTGCCGGAACCCGGTTTGCCTACAACCGATAACCCCCTGAAATCCAGCGGAGAAGAAATCACAGAAAGCAGATAAAAACAGACCTCTGAGGCCCTTTGCCCGCACGGATGCAAAGGGCCTCTTTGGGATTTTGGCTCATGAGGCTGAGACACACTCTCCCGTCTATATCCGTGCCGAAAAGAAAAACATTTCTCACTGCGCCAGTCTGGGGAAACAGGAGCCGAAACGATAAAACCATCCATTTCCATGCAAAATCCCGCAAAAACCGCTCAAAATAGTTACTGCCCGACGGGGAAATCCGTCTCATCACGGTTTTCCCGCAGGGCCAATTAGGACTGGAACCTCCGGCGAGAGGAGGAAACTCCGTGGCAAAGACGCAAAAACAGCATCGTCATATGCTTCCCGGTATTGTCCCGTTGCTGCTTATTCTTTGCCTGGCCGGTATTGCGTTTTCGCTGCGGCCACAGCTGGTATCCGCCCAGGACCGAGCTGTTGTGACGCGAATTCGGGAATTTTTTCCTAAGGATTCGCTGTTGGAGGATACAGAATTATATTATCCCCAACTTTCCTTTGGAGGAAATCCCAATGAACTCCAAACAGCCAACGCCATGATGCGGGAATACGCTATCCGGCAGTACCGAATGTACCGTCAGCACGCAAAAACGGCTCCCGGCGACCCATCGATTCACGCGGCCGATACCCGAATACCGGCCACCATTCTATCCGATTATCAGATACAGCGCAACGGCGGAGGGTATTTCAGCGCAACGCTGTACAATCCTGCCGCTTCTTTGGACACACAGGGATTTTGCTGTTTCACCGTTCGGCTATCCGACCAAACGGTATGCCGTTTGGCGGACCTATTTCTGTCCGGCACCGATTATTGTTCCCTGTTAAATCAGCAGATATCCCAACAGCTGCAACAGCCCTTTGAGCAGGTACGGCATGACACCCTGTTCTACCTTTCGGAGGATGGGATTGTGCTGTTGTTTCCCGACCCACAGTCAAAGAAACTCCAGCAGCATTCCGTCTCCCTCTCTGAGCCCACGGTGGCCCGAACATTGGCGCCATGGCTTCGACCTGTCTCTTAGCGGACGATAAATATCGTCCCATTTTCGCTGTTTTCCAGCTCAGCAAAACAGACCGCCCACCGAAATGCTTTCGGCGGACGGCCTGTTTTTTGTCATTTTTCTCTAGAAACCTATCATCACCCAAAATAAAGCAGAACTTAAACCACCAGCTCCCGCACAGCCTCCGCGCTCAGATGGTTGTGGGAATCGAATGTGGGGGAAGCGAGATAGCGATAAATTGAACGCTGCAATGCCCTTGCCTCCGGATACTGCTGCAACTGGTGCAGTCCCAGGGAGGAAATCAGCAGCCTGCCGCCTTCACAGTGACATTCCAAAAGCTGGGCCATGGGGCGCAAAAACGCATAGCTGTCCATCTCGGTGATGATGCACTGCATCCGCTGGGGCAAAACGATAGCCCGCTGCACCGCCATCGGCCACCACTGCCAATCGGTGTGGAAGGAGGTGGGAAAATCGGCAAACAACGGATGGTTTTCCTCAATCAGTTGTCCCATCGCCCCTTCCTGGGCCGGGAAGGTTCCCACCGACCAAAAATCGGTGGAAAACTGCGCCTGGATGGAATGGGGCAGCTGTTCTTTGGTGGAGTCGGGAGAGAGATATACACATCCTCCTCCCCGCAGCACCGACAACGCCACCTCATCCAGATGTCTTGTCTCATGCACATTGGGAGGGCAAATCGGCGTCTGGGCAGGATAGACCCAAACGGGATAGCTGGTATGCACCTCTCCCACCCAAACCCGCAGCTGTAACGCGCAGGGCGCAGGGAAATCCTCCAGCAGGATAGACAGCGTTCCCACCGGGGTATTCTCTCCCATCGGAGAGAGAACCTCTCCCAGCGTTCCGTGCAGGACCTTTCCTCCGCCCTCCAGGGAGTATTCCAAAGCACCGCTCACCGGTGATTTTCCGTAATTGGCAATCTCCACCTGCGCCCGCAGCGTCTCGCCGGTTTCATAGGTATATCGCTCCAGTTTCACCAGAGGCAGCTGATCGCGGAAAAAGGCGTGAAACTTTTCCGGAGCCGCAAACGGGTAAGGTTTGGGCTGCAGGTGTGCATTGAGCATCCCCACCAGCGCCGTACCCTGCCCCGGAAAATCCTGCAGTCCCAGCAGAGAGATACCGGAAAGTTCTTTGGTACGCATAGCGGCCTCGATCTCCTCCCGATAACACAGCCGGGAAAGCTCCCCGCTGGCCTGTACATAGCGTTCCCAATCCGATTGCAAGCCTTTCTCCGATACCCGCTGGGCAATCAACCGGTAGTTGACCGGATCGGTGACGCCCTGAAACGCTTCGATTTCCCGAAAGTCCGGCAAAACCTCAAACTGTCCAACCTCAAAGCTGAACACCGGTTTGCGATACTGCCGGCGCAGCTGCACCATGGTCTCGCTGTAATCGGTTTTTGCACTGGGATAGCTGCGGTTGAGATATCCCTGAATTCCTCCCGGCACCTTTGGACTGGCCGCAAAGGTGCCACGCAATACATAGGAGTAATACTTTTGGGAGGTATAAAAATCGGTTTGTTCGCCACAGCCGACGGTTCCATAATGGTCGTTGGAGCCCCGGGTATACAGACGGGTGGGGTCGATCTCCCGGGCCATCCTCATCAGCTGATCCATCCGCTCCCGCCCCTTTTCATCGGTACAAAGCTCATTGCCCAGCGAAAGCATCACAAAAGAGGGATGGTTGGCCAGCATCAGCAGAATCTGACGCAGCTCGGCGGTATAATACTCCATACTCTCGCTGGAAAGAAAGGCATCCCGGGGATTCCAGTGGGACAGCTCCGGCTGCATCAGCATTCCCAGCTGGTCCGCCGCCGCAAAAGCCGCTTCGGGAGGACAGTGGGAATGAAACCGCATACAGTTTATCCCATAACTGCGATAGGTTTTCAAAATGTCCGTCCACTCCTGCTGGGTCATGGGACAGTACCCGGTTTGGGGGAAAACAGCGCAGTTGGCCTCCCCTCGCAAAAAGATGGTCCGCCCATTGAGCGCCAGCCTTCCCCGTCCATTGTCCCCAAAGGTCCGAATCCCGAAGGTGGCAGTCTTTTCTTCGCCGTTGGAGAGGGCTGCACTCAGCGTCCAAAGGTTTCCTTCCTCCTCATCCCAGCGCAGAATCCCTTTTTGCAGGGGGAGCCCATCCAACGCCAGCTCTGTCCTCCCCGCATCAAGAGACACCGGTTTCTCTACCGGTTCCGCCAGGGCTTGGGAGCGCAGGGACAGCGTTCCTGTATACGGCAAAGCGGCGTCCAGCTGAATTTTGACATTCAGCGTCTCCCCCAGCGGATAAACCCGAATCCGGGAGACAAACACCGTCTCCTCCTCCCGCAGCCTTACATATCCCAACAGTCCATTCCAATTGGTCTGGGTTTCATCGGTGGCGGCGGAGGAATAGAGAATCGCTTCCCGGGGCAGTCCCGGATAACTGTTGTCGCTGACAAAGGTGATAGAATGTTTTCCCCCTGCAAACCGCGTCACCTCAAAATGGTGGGGCGTGCTCAGCGTCTGTTCCTCCCAGGGGGAAATCTCCTCCCCATCCACCATCAGGCGCAGACAGCGCGCCCGCTCTACGTCCAAAAACAGCCTTTTATCCTGCGCCTGGGGAAAGGTCACGGATTTCTCAATCCAGGCCGGGCCTTCATAGGTGTGCTTTCTGGTAAAGCGGGTGGCGATGGGTGCGTCTGGCTGTTTTTCTCCAGAATCCCACGGCGCCAGATCCGGATGTAACTCGGCCTTTGCAACATCCGGATAACCGATGGCACTCTCGTCCAGCGTGCCGGGCAGCTTCATGCTCCATCGGGAATCGTCCTGCAAACGTACCTGCCAATCCCCCTGCAGCGAATAGGTTTTCATAAGGGTTCTCCCTCCTTTTCACAGATGATGTGATAGATCTGGCTATCCTGATAGGTTGGATCGAAGGAGAGCGACCGCTCAAAGCATTCTTTCGCCTTTATCCGATCTCCCTGTCCCAGCGCGGAAAGTCCCATCAGATACCAGCAGTGGGCTTTGTTCTTTTGCTGGATGTCGTCCTCAAAAATCAGAAAATCCGGCAAAGATACAGCGAAGAAATCCGGCTGCATCACATCCTCCAGATGCGCTTTGCCATACCGGTACAGCCGCTCCAAGCACTCCTGAGACTGCTGGAGCTGCCCCAGCTTTCTCCATGCCAGTCCCTGATAGAATATCATACTGGCGGGCTGATCGTAGTAATACTGTACCCCGGCCGGTTCTGTGCTGCCGGCGAGAGCCAGACGGAACGCATCCTCCGCCTGCTGCCGGTCTCCCAGCGCCTCCCAGACTACCCCCAGTCCATAGTGAATATCGTTGTCCTTGGTGCCCTCCAAACGGCCTTCTCCCAGACACTCCGGATACACCAACGCCGTTTGCAGCAGCTGCGCTGCTTTTTTCAGATCTCCCTGACGCATACATTCTCCCGCCAAAGCGCGCAGAGCCAGCTTGTACTGACCGGAAATCTTGCCTTCGCCCCCTTCCCATGGGCGAAAATGATGTGCCAAAATGGTATCCAGAGCTTGCTGATGGCGTCCGGTGAGATTGTAAAGGGTCACCCATTCCAACATGGCGTCATCCCGCTCCAGTACCAGATCTCGATACCGTTCAAACTGGGATAACCGTTTTTCCAGTCCCATTCCTGTGCGTTTGTACAGAGCGTCCCGTTCCAGAAAGATTCTGGCGTCAGTGGGGTCCAGCGCAAAGGCCGTCTCCAACTCCCTGAGCGCCCCCGCTGCGTCCCCTTTTTTGTTGTACAGCGCGATGGCAAGGTTGCGATGAGCGGTGGGGAAAGAGCCATCCAGGGCGATGGACTTTTCCCAAAGGGCTATGGCTGTGTCAAACTGGAGCTTATCATAGAAAAGGCAGCCCAGATAGTAAAACGATTTGGACGCACAGGAGTCCACTGTCCCTGCCCGCTTCAAAACACCGATATCCTCCAGATGATTGGGGAAACAGCAGTCCGGGCAGCAGCGCTGCGCGCTTTGATAGGCAGCCAGCTCTCCTTCCAGGTCTCCCATCTTTCCCATCCAGTATCCTTGATAGTACGCCAGCATGGGGTGAGACGTGGGGCACACACTCAGCACATCCACCCCTTCCCGATACATCCCGGCCTCTCCATACGCCCGGGAAACATCCAGATAATGCTCCGGGGCGCCACGCATCAGCCGGTTCATCTGCTCCAGCTGCTGTGTGTCTTTGCAGAGAAGATAGCCTTCATACCGGCTCAGATAATCAAAGGGGTCTAGCCGCAGATTATCCGCCACAGCCTCTTTGGCCTCCTCCAGCTTTCCCAGGTGGCGCAGCAGCGCCGCTTTGAGCCCTCTCGCTTTGACATTATGGGCGTTTTTGACAAGGCCCTTTTCCACAAAACCCAGTGCCTGCGCCCAGAGATGCCGCCTTGCGGCAATCACCGCCAGATAGTAGTAAGAGGTCTCCTGCTGCGCGCTGCTCCAGGTCGCTTTATAAAATGCGTCGTAGGCTTCCTGCTCCCGATCCTGCCACAGCAGCGACAATCCCAGATTGTAGTATCCTTCGCTGTCGTAGGGATTGGGGCTTCTCCAGGTCATCCGGGCAACCGCTCTGCGAAAACACGTCTCCGCCTCTGCAAAGCATCCGCGGCGCAAAAGCAGCATACCGTAGGCATTGTTGATGCGGATGTCCCCCGGATCCCGGCGCAGGCCTTCCAGATAATAGGGATCGGGAAGATAGGTGGCGTGGCGGTGCTGCTCAATATGCTGCGCGGTCAGCAGCAGCTGTTCGTTGGTGGCGATTTGCTGGGGCTGGCGTGCCGGTTCGGCGGGGCTCATATCGGTAGAGGGCTGCTCCTTCTCGGGGGTATAGGATACCAGCGTCTCCCCTTGGGATAACACAAGGAAAGTCAGCTCCTGGGGATGATCTGAACCGATGCAGATCCAACGATCAAAAACCTGTACCGGAGAAAGGGCGGTCCGCTGACGGAAACATTCCACACCGTCCCTCTGCACCACAATCTCCGCTTCCGGATATTCCCCGGTGGCATACACCACCACATGGGACTGTTCCCCGGTCACCTTCACGCCAATGGCGGCTTGATGGGTGGCGTTGGAGATGGCGCCGACCTTTTTGTAGGGCATGAAATACTGTACAAAGGTCTTTTCTTCAAAAGGTTGCAGCCAGCTGAAATCCGGCTGATTCTCGGTATAAACGCCGGTCATCAGCTCGATATACGGGCCGTCCGCATCGGTGAGGTTGCGGTCCCAAGCCTTTCCAAAATCGCCGCATCCCCAGGTCCACTGTTTTTTGCCCGGGGAAATATGGTGATCTGCCACATGAAGCAGCCCTGCCTCCTTACGGTAATCGTAACCGCCGATAAAATCATACCGGGAAGTCTCTGCCATATAGGAGGTTGGAACCGGAATATTTTTGTAGCGGGAGATATCCACCCCGGCGCTGTAATCGTGTTTATAGTATTCCCCGGTGGCGATGGGAAAGGTGGAAACCGCCCGTTTGCCATGGTCAAAAACATGGTGCACATCCGGAGGGAAGATCGACTGGGTGTCGTCGTTTACCGAGACGGCGGGATTGGCCCACCAGAGAAAGGTCTGTGGCAGCGCTGTGCCGTTATACAGCTGACCTTTGATTTCCAGATAAGCTTTGCCCGGATATAGGGTAAAGCTGGCCATGCTCTTGGTGCCATACATCTGATCCACGTCGCCAACAAGCAAACTACAACTTCCGTCCGGATTTTGCCGCAGCAGATGGTCCACCGGCATAAAGGTGGTAGGGCGATGATGCTGCGGCCAGTTAAACTCAATGCCGCCGGAAATCCACGGACCGCACAGCCCCACCAAGGCCGGTTTGATCACCCGGTTGTAGTAGACAAAATCATACCCGTTGGTTTTGTCAAACGCCCTCTGTACTCTGCCGCCCAGCTCAGGGAGAAACATGATCTTTAGGTACTCGTTTTCCAGATATACCGCACGATAATGTTTATCCGTTTTTTCCGAAGAGATGGTCTGGGTCACCGGATATGGATATACCTTACCGGAGCTTCCCTGATACACCCGTTTTTCCAAAAACATAGGGTTTTTGTCCGGCGCTCCCACCTCATAGGTAGGGATGATTACATCTTCCTCCCAAATTTGAACCGCCATACCGTTCCTCCTAACTTTCGGCGCCGAAAAGCGCTGCGTTTGTGTTCCTGCTTTTATCATAGAGGAGCGAAACCCAAAACGCATTAGAAGAATTTGCCCTATCCTTATGAAAAATTGCTCTCTTTATCTTGTGATATCTCCCGATATATGCTAAACTTTTTCCAACAAAATTGCAAAATGCAAAACAGTGGAGGCGGCTTTCATGTTTTCTACCGAGCCCTTGGTTTCACCGGAAAGCCAATATTTTTTCTATACCTGCACCCAGACGGCAAAACGGTTGTTTTTCTATCCGGTGTGTGTCGGAGAGTTTCGGTATGACCCCGGCTATGCGCTTTCCCGAAGCCAGTACAACAGTTTTCTCATTATGGCCATCACCAAAGGGTCCTGCCTGGTCCAGGCTGGCTCCAACCAATTCAAGGCCCAAGCGGGAGATGTGGTACTGCTGGACTGTTATGCCCCTCATGGATACCGCTCCGATCACGGCTGGGAATCGGTGTGGCTGCATTTTGATGGCCCTCAGAGCCGAGGATTTTATGAATATATCACCGCTCAACAGAGTAGCCTGCTGCACCCTGAGGCGTTTGGGGAAATCCGACGGGAACTGGAAAAAATTTACTGGCAATTTTGCAGCGGCGCTCCCATCTCCGAACCGGAGTTATCTCTGTCCATCACCCAGCTGCTCACCCGCCTGACGGTATCCCGGCGGCAAATTCCGGAAAAAAATGCCGGGGCACTGGAAATGGCGGCCGCCTATCTGCGGGAGCATTTTCAGGAACCGGTACGTCTCGATGAGCTGGCGGCCATGACCTCTCTGAGCCCCTATTATTTCACACGGCTTTTTACCAAACAGATCGGTCAAACCCCGCATCAGTATCTGCTCTCGGTGCGGATTGATTCCGCGCGGTTTCTGCTCAAAAGCAGCGGGATGTCCATCAAGGAGATTGGATTTGCCTGTGGCTTTCTCAGCGAAAGCAGCTTTTCCGCCACATTTCGCAAAAGGACCGGACAGACACCGGGGGAATACCGCCAGTCGCTGTAACTACTCCTGGAAAAACAAAACAGCCCTGTACCTGCTTTCTGCACACGGTACAAGGCTGTTGGTTCTACCTAAAAAGCCGCTTTCCGGTAAAGAGACGATAACCATAAATTTCATTTTTGTTTATCCTGACAGAAGTATAGCACAACATTTACCACCAAAAGAGCGTAGGTAATCCATGCTGCGCTGTTAAATGCAGCGAAGAACCGATCATGAAGTGACCCCAAAAAGTTAG
>DBQB01000001.1 GCA_002305685.1 Ruminococcaceae bacterium UBA1405 | reverse complement strand
CGCACATAATGGAGCTGTCCATTTCACAGCCGTAACCAACATACAGGGGAACCTTCTCCCACACCCGACCGAGGGGGCGGCATCACAAGATTCCTTTATAAATCTCATTTTTCTTAAATCCGGTGGTCTGGGCAGCCTGTTTGGCAGCGTCTGTGGCGGAAAAGCCCTGCTGCCGCAGCTCTCTCGCCATATCGATTGCCTGCTCCAGGGTATAGCTCTGCTGTGCCTGCGTCTCAGGGGCGCCCTCCACCACCAGCACAAACTCCCCTTTGGGTGGATTGTCCCGATAATACTGCTGGGCCCCGCTGACGGTGGTGCGCAGCACCTCCTCATGGATTTTGGTCAGTTCCCGGCACAGGGAGATCCGTCGATCCCCCAACACCTTCATCAGGTCATCCAGGGTGTCCCGCAGCTTATGAGGCGCTTCATAAAAAATCAGGGTGCGGTCGTCGTCCTTGATCTTCTCCAGATGCTCATACCGCCGTTTGCGGTTGGTGGTCAAAAACCCTTCAAAGGCAAAGCGGGAGGTGGAAAGCCCGGATACCGCCAGGGCAGAGATCACCGCACTGGGACCGGGCACCACCACCGTGGGAATTTGATGCTCGGCACAAAGCCGCACCAAATCCTCCCCGGGATCGGAGATACAGGGCATTCCGGCGTCGGTGACGATGGCGCAGCTCTCCCCAGAAAGCAGCCGCTGTATAATCTGTTCGCCTTTCTCCCGCAGATTGTGCTCATAGTAGCTGACCTGCGGTTTTTTGATGCCGAAATGGTTGAGAATTTTCATCGTTACCCGGGTATCCTCCGCGGCGATAAAATCCACCGATTCCAGCGTTTCTATTGCTCTGGGAGAAAAATCCGACAGGTTCCCGATGGGCGTTCCCACCACATAGAGGATTCCGGACATAATGATTACCTTCCTTGTGCCAGATTTGTTTTTTTGTGATAGATCCGCAGCAGCTCAGGGGAAAAACCTCCTCCGGCGTCCTCAATGATGACAGGAGCTTCCACCTGCAAAAAGGGTTTGCTTCCCAGTTTCCCTTCTATCAGGAACAGCCAGGGGGCGGTATCGGGACGCTGCTGCACAAACCGAAGCCGTTTGGGTTCCAGATGGTGACGGCGCATGGCTTGCATCACATCGGCCAGACGCTCCGGCCGCTGACAGAGACAAAACCTCCCGCCAAACTTTAACAGCCGCGCCGCACTGGCGCAGACATCCTCCACCGTGCAGAGGGTTTCATGCCGTGCCGCCTGATCGGCGGCGGTTTGGCTCATGATACCGGTATCCATCTGCTTATAAGGGGGATTGCAGCAGACAAGATCGCAGCTGGAAGGAGGAATCGCCGCACCTTGCCGCCCTAAATTTTTCAGATCCGCCAAAACCGGCAATACCCCGGAAAGATCTGGCGTAGCCATCTGCTCCCGATGATGGGCCAGCGTAATCTCCAGTTGCCGGATGGCTTGGGGCTGAATATCCACACACCATACCTGTTTGGGCGCCCGGTCTCCCCGAAACCAGAGCAGCGGGATGATGCCGCATCCAGTTCCCAGATCACAGGCAATTTTGCCGCGCAAAGAACCCCGCACCTCCCCGGCACGCGCCGCGAAATCCGAGAGCAAAAAGGCGTCGGTTCCAAATTTATGCTGAGGGCTGACACAGATTTTCAGCGTTTGCCCAAGTTGTTCCCATTCAAGGTTCTGTTCCATTCTCGGTCCTCCTGTCCTCTTTCCGCTTTAGTATACCAGAAACCGGACAGCGATTCAATCACCGGCCTTCCCCCGCGCCACAGATCGACAAAGCTGCACCAATGTGATAAGATGAATGAAACATCAAGGCTGTGGAGGTGTATATGTATATCATGTATTGGAATCAATCCCTTTGGAGCAGCAGATCATCGGGAACACCCGGTGAACCCTGTGCGGTCAACTGGAACTTTACGATAGAACCTTACCATTGCCAGATTCCCGCCATTTACCGGTTTGACCAAGGGATCGGGTTGGATCTGCTGATCCAACTGGACACTCAAAAGGTACGGGAATTTTATGAGCGCTATGCTCCCATACAGTCCAGCCTGACCGAAACAGAGCAGGAAATCCTGGAATATACCCGGCCGTCTCCCCGTTTCTCCCTGTATGCCCTTGGACTGGACGGAAGGGAATACCGCCTGGAAAGTGGATCTTCCGGATGTTATCTCCCTTGGCTGAGAGAAACAAAACCATCCCTCAGACAGGCAATTGTCTCCCACGACGTTTCATTGGAGGAAGCCTGGTATCTCCAACGGGGGTTTTATCGGCCCAGCGGTAATCCATCCACAGCTTCCCCTTGCCTTTCTGTCCGTTTCCAGCCAACCCTCACCGTACTACAGCCCACATCCAGTCTGCGCTTAAAGCTGGATGAGCCCTGCCGGTGTCAGTGGGTTCATCCCCAAACCGGACGGCAGCATACGTTGGTTTTTCAGTCGCCGCGGATGGAACAGCTATCTGCTCCCCTCCGTTACCTTCTATACGCCCCGTATCACGTCGAACCTCCCCTGGAAATGGGGGAAAAATTGCTGCTGCGTCAGATTGCCCCGGAGAACACCTCCGACGGACCAACCGGTGTAATTTTAGCCACAGACGCCGAAAACGTTTTTGTCTCCCATCCCCATCCCTCACCCCTTTCTGCGGTACAGGTTTCCGTGTTGGGCGTTTTGCGGGAGATACCGGAAAAAAACATATGCCTGAGCCATGTATAAACAGCAGGTGAAAAACAGGTTCTTAAAAGCAAACAAACGTTTGATTTTTCCTGCAAAATTTGCTATGATATAGGAAAGGACGGCGACGGCCGGCTGCGACACACGATATGAAAGGAACACGCTGCTTCCTGCAAGGAGAAAATCATATGGGAAAACAAGAAATCATGGAAAAGAGGATTTTGGATTACATCAACGAGCGTATCTCGGAGGGCGTTCCCCCCTCCATCCGGGAAATCTGTGCGGATCTCTCCATCAAATCCACTTCCACGGTACACCGCTATCTGAAAACATTGGAGGAAAAAGGGCTGCTCACCCGTGGGCAGAACCTGAACCGCTCCATTCGTCTCTCCTCCGACCAACACAACAAAACGGTCAACGTCCCGCTGCTGGGTACTGTTACAGCCGGTCAACCCATCATGGCGGTGGAGGAGATTGAAGGATATGTCCCCTTCCGCACCGACAGCTACAAAGCGGAAGAGCTTTTTGCCCTGCACGTACGGGGAGAGAGCATGATTAACGCCGGGATTCTGGATGGGGATGTCATCATTGCCCGCCGCACACCGGTGGCACAAAACGGCGAGATTGTGGTCGCACTCATCGAGGATGAAGCAACGGTAAAACGGTTTTACAAGGAAAAAGGACATTATCGTTTGCAGCCGGAAAACGATACCATGGACCCCATCATCGTCCCGCAGGTTTCAATCCTGGGAAAGGTGATTTCGCTGATCCGTTTTTTTGAATAAACCACAACATCAATGCTTTTCGGGAAAAAAGTTCTGATGACGGAAGCGGCTGCAAAAACTTCTAGTGCTGGTTAAAACAACCTGATATTTTCGTATTTTTACCGCCTTACCACAGAGATACCGGACATTTTTTGCAAGAACAGGTACCCGATGTTTGCAGCTGCAAACTTCACAGATTATCGTCAATAATTTTATCGTTTATTCATAGCCCTTTAACATCTGAAAGCAGCATAGATGTATAATAATACTGTACCCAAAAACAATTAGCCGCTTGTTTTGGGTGCTGCTCTACCCTCCTCAAAAACACACCTCAAACTATGCACGAAGCCCTCAGCTTGGCCGCAAGCTGAGGGCTTCGTGTCGTTTCAGCCGTGCCGGGAGCGATATGGATATATTTTTTGACAAATATCCCGGGTAAGGATTATAGTATATCTATAAATTTCCCAACCTCACACCCCTTGGCAGACTACCGCCATCCTGATTCAAGATCCAAAAGGAGGTTTTGTATGGAGCGCTACGCCCAACTGCTCAAAGATTTTATCCTTCAAAACTGCCATCAGATGACCCGTGAACCCTCTCACATTCTAAAATATCCCTACACCGTTCCCAGCAGCCCCAATTCCCCCTACTATTCCATGACATTATGGGATTGGGACAGCTGGTTTATCAGCGTGGTGATGGGACAGGTGGAACTGGACACCGGCGAAAAAGGAAAGTTTTTCCCCTATGAGGCAGGATGTGTCCGCAACTATCTGGATCACACCGGGGAAGATGGGGTGGTCCCTATTCTCATCAGCGATCAGGGGATTATGCGCCGCGGCCTTCCCGGGAAAGACCCTTTGGAAGAAAATATGCATAAACCTATGCTGGTACAGCAGGCAGCCATGCTGGTACGCCGCACCGGAGATGCAAAATGGGTGGAGCCGCTGATGGAACAGCTGGAACGGTTCTTAAACCGTTACCTCACCACCCATATGCACCAGAAAACCGGACTGGTTTTCTGGCAGAGTGATTTTGCGGTAGGAGTAGACAACGACCCCTCGGTATTCTACCGTCCTGACAAAAGCTGTGGGTCCATCTATCTCAACAGCCTGATGTACCGGGAACTGCTGGCCTATGGTTTCTTGCTGGAGATGCTGGGGAAAACCACCGAGGCAAACCTTTGGCGGGCAAAGGCGGAAAAACTTGCCCAGGCCATCCAGACCCACTGCTGGGATGAGCGGGACGGCACATTTTACAGTGTGGATCTCAATCTGCGCCCCATCGATCCCAGCGACTGGCTGCATCAGGGGGCGCCCCGCAGCTGGGACAGCCTGCTGATGCGGATAGACTGCTGGTCCAGCTTTCTTCCCATGTGGGCGGGCCTTGCCTCCCAGCAGCAGGCCCAGCGGATGGTGCAGCGCTACCGGGATGATCGTACCTTCCACTGCAACTATGGAATCCGCACCCTTTCCCGCCTGGAAAAGATGTACAATCTGGGCGCCTCCAACAATCCCTCCAACTGGCTGGGGCCGGTGTGGGGGGTCAGCAACTATATGGTCATGCGAGGATTACAAAAATATGGCTTTCACGAGGACGCCCGGGAGCTGGCGGAAAAAACCGTCCGGCTTTTTGGCCAAGACCTGGAAAGCTGCGGCTCCCTGCATGAATTTTATCATCCCGATACCGGGGAACCCATTATGACCCATGGCTTTCAGAACTGGAATTTCCTGGTTCTCAATATGATCGCCTATCTGGAGGATCGTCCAATGGCAACGGAATTTTAAGGATATCCTTCCTTTGGAAACAAAAGCGCACCCTTTCCCGACAGCTGCAGCTGTTGGGAAAGGGTGCGCTGCTTTTTAAGAATCGTTTGTTTTATTTCATATACTGGGCCATATCCGCCTTGATGGCATCCAGCAGAGCCTGGGCTTCCTCACGGGTGCTGCCCTGGATAGAATAGTAAATTTTGATCTTGGGCTCGGTGCCGGAGGGACGGACAATCACCGAAGCGCCCTGCAACCCATATTCCAGCACATTGGATTTGGGCAGATGGATAACCTCCTGTCCGTCGGCACTGTTCTTCACCGAGGTCTGATAATCGGCGGTATATACCACCGGTTTTCCGGCAATGGAGGCAATTCCCTTCTGCCGCAGGCCATCCATAATCGCCTTCATCTTCTCCATACCCTCGGAGCCCTCAAAGGCAAAGCTCTGCTGGGTATCGATGAAGATGCCATGTTTGGCGTACAGCTCGTTGAGGGCATCTACCAACGTCTTGCCCTGCAATTTATAGTAGGAGGCCATCTCACAGATCAGCAGCGAGCCGTTGACCGCGTCCTTATCCCGCACATAGGTGCCGGAAAGGTACCCATAGCTCTCCTCAAAGCCAAAGATATACCGCTGTTTTTCATTCTTGCGCTCCAAAAGCAGAATCTGCTCGCCGATATACTTAAATCCGGTGAGCACATTCACCACCTGAACCCCGTAGGATTTGGCGATGGCATCGATCAGCTTGGTGGTAACGATGGTCTTGACGGTGATGGGGTCTTTGGGCATGGTGCCCTTCTCGATGCGGTTTTTGGCGATGTAATCCAGCAGCAGCGCGCCCACTTCATTGCCGGTGAGCAGCACATAATCCCCATTGTGTTTGACGGCGATGCCCACCCGGTCCGCATCCGGGTCGGTGGCCAGCAGCATATCATAGGAAAGGGACTCGCACAGCTCGATGCCCTTTTCCAGCGCCTGCTTGATCTCCGGGTTGGGATAGGGGCAGGTGGGGAAGTTGCCGTCCGGGTTCTCCTGCTCCGGAACCACCGCTACATTGGTAATCCCCATCATTTCCAGAATCTTGCGCACAGGCTTATTGCCGGTGCCGTTGAGGGGAGTATATACCACCTTCAGGCCAGCCTTGCGGGCGGCCTCCGGATTCACCTGCTGGCTCATCACGTGCTGTAAGAAACTGTCGATAACCTCCTGAGAGATGTATTCCACCGTACCCTGCTCCAGACAGCTCTGGAAGCTCTGGGTTTTCACCCCATCAAAGATATCCACGGCATTGATCTTTGCCAATACTGCGTTGGCCGATTCACTGGTCATCTGGCAGCCGTCGTCCCCATAAACCTTATAACCGTTGTATTTGGAGGGATTATGGCTGGCCGTCACCACAATACCCGACTGGCATTTCAGCTCCCGCACCGCAAAGGACAGCATGGGGGTGGGCATCAGTTCCGAATAAAGATAGACATGAATCCCGTTGGCAGCCAGCACCGCCGCCGCTTCCCGGGCAAACAGATCGGATTTGATCCGGCTGTCATAAGCGATAGCGATCTTGGGGGACTGGTATTTTTCGTTGATATAATCCGCCAAGCCCTGGGTGGCCCGGCGCACGGTATAGATATTCATCCGGTTGGTGCCTGCCCCGATCACGCCGCGAAGTCCGGCGGTACCGAACTCCAGCTCACGGTAAAAACGGTCGTGAATCTCTTCCTCGTTTCCCTGGATATCCTTCAGTTCTACAGCCAAATCCGGATCATCCATCTGCTGAGAGAGCCATCTTGTGTACAACTGCATTTCTGTCATCTTTCCTGCTCCTATCTGCTGTTTGGCAGCGCAATTTTGGGTGGACAAAGGGGAAACATCCCGCTGCGGACTTGGCCAATCCCATCCCGTCCGCATCCCGCGGCTCGGAAAACAACGGCCCAGCCCTGCAAAATTCCCCGTCTTTCGACTCGTCGATTTCCGGCTGTTTTTACAGAATTTGAAATGTCAGAATCGAATAATTGGTATATTTTTCACGATACTTATATGATAATACACCGGGAAAATCCTGTCAATATCAAAACAGGAAGAATCCGGAAAACCTTTGGCGAAGCCGCCGGTTTTCATTGCGCAGGATATCCTTTTTGACTATAATAAAAGCAAAGGAGGGTGTATCTCAAAACGCTCCTCCACTTTGCTCACAGCGAGGTGAATACAACATGGAAAAACGCATTACTGTGTCCGCTGCCGGAGATATCCTGATTATGAAACCCCTTCCCGTGGGATACGGGGATCTCGACGCCATCCGGGATTTTCTGGGGCAGGCGGACATCCGTATGGCCAACATCGAAACCACCATCACCGACGGGAACTGTTACGGTTCCGCTTATTCCGGCGGTACCTGGCTGACCGCGGATGAAAGCTGTCTGGAACAGATCCGTCGGTATGGCTTTAATATGCTGGGATGGGCCAACAACCACACCATGGATTACTCCTATGAAGGGTTACACCAAACCCAGCAATTTTTGGACCGGTATGGATTTGCCCGAGCCGGAGCCGGAAGCAATCTCTATGAAGCCTCCCGTCCCGCCATATTGGATACCGCTGGCGGCAGGGTAGCAATTTTTGATATCTGCTCCACCTTCGAGGATGCGGCAAGGGCGGGGGAACAGACCCCCAGACAGCCGGGACGCCCCGGGCTCAATCCGCTGCGTTTCCGCTGTATCTATCGGGTAACCTCGCAGCACGCTGAAATGCTCAAGGAAATCGCTGCGGCAACCTCCATCAACGCCCTGCGGGAATCTCACCGCAAACAGGGTTTTGTCTCTCCCTTGCCGCCGCGGATGACCGAGTTTGCCGGGGCGCTGTTTGAGGAAGTGGATTCCCCTGAGCAGGAAGGGCGCTTCTCCACCGCCGACCCCAGAGACCTGAAACGGATGACCGATGCCATCCGGGAAGCATTGTACACCTGCGACGCCGCCATCGTGATGGTCCACTCCCACGAGGTGCGCAAGGACAGTGATATGGAACCGGACTACTTTCTGGAAGAATTCGCCCACGCCTGCATCGACGCCGGCGCCTGCGCGGTGGTGGGAGGCGGTACCCATCAGCTCAAGGGCATCGAGATTTACCGGGATGCGCCCATCTTCTATTGCCTTGGCAACTTTATCTTTGAAAATGAGTATGTCCGGCTGCTGCCGGCGGATTATATGGAAAAATACGGCCTTCCCTCCGACACACCGGCGGCGGTGGGCATTGCCAAGCGCAGCGCCGGCGCTGCCCAAAGCCTATATACCGTCAAGGAGGTCTACCGCTCCGCCCTGCCCTTCTTTACCATAGAAAACGGCAAGCTGGCCCATCTGGAACTGCTGCCGGTGGAGCTGGGGATGGAAAAACCCCAGTATGAAAAAAATATCCCCTATCTCGCGGACGAGAAAACGGCGCTGGAAATCACCGAATATCTCAACCAGGCCAGCGCCAGATACCATACCTGCTGGAAATATGAAAATGGGAGAATTGTTTTGAGATGATAAAGGATACAGCAACAACGCCCCATGACACCCCAGCCGAGATTACCCTGGTTCCCCGGGACCTGCTCACCGACCCGGAGGAACAACAGGCAATATTGGAAATCCTCACCGAATGCGACGAGGATTTCTGTCCTCCTCTTTCTTATCGGGGCGGCACCTCGGAAAAACAGCTGGGACACGCCCACCCCAACACCGACGGTGTGCAGCGTTACTATGAGGAAATATTACAGCAGTCGGCCATTTTGGCCAAACGGGGAGAAGAGATTATCGGTTTTCTCTCCTATCGTCCCAGCTATCGCTGCCCCGCGCTGGAACAGTTCGGAGAGGTCTGTTATATGACCACCCTCTGCCTTCGGCACAGTGAGCGGGGAAAAGGCCTTTCCCCCGCCATCTATGAGGCTGCGGAGCAGCGCATCCGCCAGCGGTTCTCTGGACGGGTCATCACCTTTCGCACCTGGAGCACCAACCAAGCCCAGATGCATCTGACTGAAAAACTGGGATACCGGTGCGTCGCCGTGCTCAAAGATGACCGCGGCCAGGGAATCGACACCATGTACTTTGTAAAGCCATAATTTGTTTAGAAGCTCATTGCGGCGAGGGGGAAGG
This sequence comes from Ruminococcaceae bacterium UBA1405, assembly GCA_002305685.1. Classification (GTDB taxonomy): domain Bacteria; phylum Bacillota; class Clostridia; order Oscillospirales; family Ruminococcaceae; genus UBA1405. Next base: position 58,830 of record DBQB01000001.1, on the reverse strand, counting down.
CTGAAATGCATCGGACAGATCTATCCTTCAGCCGCAGCCAAGAATCTTTGGGGGATGGATCTCCCACTTATCTCAAATATAGCGGTTAGGAGGGATGCGGTAATGTTCTGCCGTGTGCGCAGCATGGGGCTTTCGGGGATTGAAGCGTTTCCGGTGATGGTGGAGGTGGATATCTCCCGGGGGGTTCCGGAGTTTACCCTGATCGGGCTGCCCGACGCCGCCGTGCGGGAATCCCGGGACCGGGTGCGCTCCGCCATCCACAACGCCGGGCTTCATTTTCCAGTATCCCGCATACTGGTCAATCTGGCTCCGGCGGATATCCGCAAAACCCGTCCGGTTTATGACCTTCCTATCCTGATGGCCATCCTGTTGGCCACCGGTCAGGTGGAATTTCCCCAGCAGCAGTATGCCTTTGTGGGGGAGATCTCCCTTTCCGGAGAATGCCTGCCCATCGGCGGCGTACTGCCCATGGCCATGCTGGCAAAGGAAATGGGGTGCACCACCCTCTTTGTCCCCGCCGGAAATGCCCAGGAAGCCGCTGTTGTGGAAGGAATCCGGGTGGTTCCGGTCTCCAGTCTGGCAGCATTGGTGGAACAGCTCAGCGGTACCCAACCCCTTCCTGTTGCCGTTCCCACCCCTTTTGAACAGGTTGACGCATCCTATCCGGTGGATTTCTCGGAGGTAAAGGGACAGCGGTTTGCCAAACGGGCCATCGAGATCGCCGCCGCCGGCGGGCACAATCTATTGATGATCGGGCCGCCCGGTTCCGGCAAAAGTATGCTGGCCAAACGCATCCCCACCATCCTGCCGGAGATGACCTTTTCGGAGGCCATCGAAACCACCAAAATCCATTCGGTGGCCGGAATGCTGCCCCATGGGGGATCGCTGATCCGGCAGCGGCCTTTCCGAGCACCCCACCACACCATCTCCCCTGCCGGGCTCACCGGCGGCGGGAGCATCCCCCATCCCGGCGAACTTTCCCTGGCTCACCATGGGGTGTTGTTTCTCGATGAGTTTCCCGAATTTTCCCGCCAGGCGATGGAGGTATTGCGCCAGCCCCTGGAGGACGGCACTGTCACCATCTCCCGCGCCGCCGGACGATATACCTATCCCTGCAGCGTGATGCTGGTGGCCGCCATGAACCCCTGTCCCTGCGGGTATTACGGGCATCCTACCCGAAAATGCATCTGCCAACCGTCCGCCGTCTCCCGCTATCTCGCCAAGGTCAGCGGCCCTATGCTGGACCGGCTGGATCTGCACGTGGAGATTATGCCGGTGGAGTTTGAACAGCTGGCCGGGGAGGAGCAGGCGGAAAGCTCCGCCGCCATCCGGGAGCGGGTCAACCGGGCGCGGCAACTGCAGTACGGCCGCCTCCAGGCAATGGGCGTCGAGCATCCGGTCTGCAACGCCCGCCTCTCCCCCAGACAGACCCAACAGCTCTGTTCCCTCACCGAGCCTGCCAGGCAACTGCTCAAATCGGTTTTCGACCGGATGGGGATGTCCGCCAGAGGATATGACCGGATTCTCAAGATTGCGCGCACCATCGCAGATCTGGAACAGAGCGAAACCATCGACACGGCCCATATCTCCCAGGCCATCCAGTATCGCAGCCTGGACCGAAAGTACTGGGAACGGGGATAGCGTCCCCTGTCTGTCAGCGCCAACCATTCTGCGGCGCTGGAACATCGATGGCTCCTATCAGAAAGGCGCGTCCTCACAAAGCGGAAAGAAATTTGCGGCGCCCTCCCCGCGGGAAGGCGCCGTTTTTATGGAATAAAATGTTCAGAATAAATTTGCTTTTCCCCCTTCGGCAGATATGGATATTTTTCCGATAAAATGTTACAATAGAGTGCGAAATTGCAACAACGCCGCAGATCCGAGCAGGCAGCCAAAACCTGCTCAACCTGGATGAAAATACCATCACATCAGACAAAGGAGACTATGGCCGTGAAATCCATCAACAAAGTTCTGGCAGGGGCAGCAGCTGCTGTCGTTTTGTTTACCGGATGTGTCCCGCTGCTGGAAGAACAAACCACTCCCACCGATACGCTGGAAAACTATGAGGCACTCAACGCCTATCTGGACAGCTCCGAGGATCAGAGAATTGCCGCTCTGGACCGGTATCTGGCACCGGTCAATATTCCCGAAGGAATGAGCCTGACCAAGATTGAGGTACAGCCGGAACGTCAGTTTATCACCTATTACTACAACCTGGGCGAGTATGTCGCCACCGCAGAGGAGATTGCGGAGGAGATGGTGGAAGATATCGATCTATCCATGTTCAGCTTTTTCCCCACCTCCAACAGCTCCAGAGACCGGTACTCCCCCGAAAAGGCGGAGCGCACCATCCTCAAGGAATCGGACGATTATCAGTTCCGCTGGAGCTACGAGGGCAGCGGCCAGGAACTGCTGGAAAAAGGGTTGGAATACTATGGCACCGAAACTGAGATCGATGGACAGACCTACTACATCACCGAGGTAACCGAGCGGATGGTGGTTCCCAGTATGCCCGAGGGGGAGGGACTGGACGTCATCTTCTATCAGGTGGTTTGGACGCAGGACGACTATCTGTTCTTTGTCAAGCTCCCCAAAAAGTTCGCAGAAACGGTGGAGGAGATTCCCTTCTATCTGCAGATGCAGTGGAAAGACATCGCCCCGTAACATACAAAGACAGGCGGCGAAAACCGCCTCCAAAAACCGGCAGCTTTTCCAGCGGTCTGCGCTTCAAAAGTTGCCGGTCTATTTTTTGAGTGCCTGGGGACAGCCGGCTCCTCAAACCCTTTGACGGCCATCCCCACTGGGAGGGAAAGAAAATGCAAACTTCATCAAAATCCTACCGGCTGGTCAGCGCCGATTGGGAAAACATCGCAGACGGCATCCTGGTGGAGGAGGAGACCCTTCCCAACAGCTGTTATCTGCGGGACAACAGCGCCTATTTCCTGGAACAAACCCGGGGAGAGCTCACCATCGTCTATGACGGGGATACCCCAGTAGGCGTGGGAAAACTGAGCATCCTGCCGGACGGTTCCGGATGGCTGGAGACGCTGCGGGTGCGCCCGGCCTGGCAGGGACAGGGCGTGGGCAAAGCGCTGTACCGCCACTGGCTGGCGCAGCGGGAAACATATGGCTGCCATGCGCTGCGGATGTTTACCGGCGTCGGGAATCTGCGCAGCAAAGGTTTGGCGGAGAAAAATGGGTTCTCGGTGGCGGGCACCGTCATCGGAGCCACCCGAAAGCTGTCCGGCGTCTCCGCTTTCCCCAAAACATATGATTTTTCCCCGGTGCGGGACCGGCAGCAGGCATTGATGCTGCTGCAGCAGCATTGCCCGCGGATGCAGGGATTTGTGGTGCTCAACAACACCTTCTTTCGCACCGAAGAAAAGACCTGGGACTATCTCTGGGAACAGGGGATGGTTTTCGCTGACCGGCAGCAAAATCTGGTGGTGCTGGGGGCAAGGATGCTTCGGGAAAGAGGGCTGCATCTGGCAATGTACGGCGGAGATGGGGAAAAATGCCTTGGGTTTGCTCTGGCATACACCGCCGGCGCCGGTCTGCCTCAGCTGACCGTCTCCTACCCTCCCGCCCAAGCCGAAATCCGTCAGCAGCTGGAAAAACTGGGTTTTCTCCATGATCCGGCCTGCCGTATCGTCATGGAGCGCAGCTTTTAGCCCAGCGCATCCCAACAGAATTCTATCCAAAACGCCAACAGGGTGGCAGCCGTTCTCCGGATTGGAGAGTGGCTGCCACCCTGTTTTGTATTATGTTCTAAAGCAAAAATTATCTGCCCTTACTAGGCCTTGAGAGGGATCACCTTTACCTGGAAGGGGGAGAGCTCCTGGCCCAGCACATGAACCGACACGTCGTTGTGGTTGAGCAGGATACGCACCCGGTTGTCCCCTTCTCCGCGGACCACCGACTCCACCCCTTCGGGAAGTTCCAGACGCTCCAAACCAGCCCTGGCCATCGCCTGGGTCAACACCTGGTCCAGCGTCACCGGATCGGGGGTGGTTCCCAGATAATATACAATGCCTTGGCCATAGGTATTGCGGGTGATGGCGGCATACTGGCGGTAGAAGGGATCGTCATAACGCCAGAGCACCTGAGCGCTCTGCGAAACCACCATATCCCGGAAGATTCCGGCGGTACCGGTGCTGTTTTCTCCCGACAGGGGGATACAGCTGTACTCCTGAACGCTCTCGGTCTCCTCCACATAAAGCCCCAACAAATCCCCCAAATCCACCGGGATGGTTTTTCCAAACACCAGATTGTTGTCCCGATTCTTCACGCCGGTGCGGTAGGTGACCACCGCCACGCCGCCTGCGGCCACATACGTCTTGAGTCTGGCGGCAAATTCGGGATCGGTGACGATCATATTGGGCACCAGCACCAGCGAGTATCCGGAAAAATCCCGGCTGGCCGGGATGATATCCATACTCTGTCCGGCACGGAACAGGACCCCATGCAGCCGCTTCATCTCGGTTTCACAGTTGAGGAGAATGCTCTGCTGCTGGATGCGGAAGGAAGCCAGCGCATCGTAGTCATACAGCATGGCAACGTCGCTGTGCACAGGGGTGGTCAACGCCTGACGGTAGGGCCGTACCTCCCTGAAAAAGCTCTGTACCTCCAGGAAACGGCGGCGGGGAATGTTGTCCGCGTCCAGAATTCCATAACAGAACTGCTCCGCCCCTTTGGTGGCGCCCCGATACCGGAAATACATCAGCCCTTCGCACCCGTGGGCCATCCCCTGCCAGCTCCACAGCTTGGCCTGGTTGGTCCGGGGAAGGAATCCGGTGATATCATGTCCCTGCGCTCCCATAATGGCCTCGGTGATCCAGAAGTTTGCCCCTTTCAGCCCCCGGATATAATCCAGCCCAAAGGCGATTTCGCTGGGCGGGAGGGGTTCCTTCTGCCCGCCCCAAACCGGATAGTTGTTGTAGGCCACCCGGTCCAGCTCCCCGGCCACCGCCGAATAATCCACGTGTTTGGTCAGTCCTCCGCCGGGGAAATCGTGCATCACCACCGCGCCGGGGATGTTCTCCCGCAGCAGCTGCGCCTGCAAAGCGGTGAAAGCCCTGATCTTCTCGCTGCAAAACCGTTCCCAATCCATCCGCAGCGCAGGATTGTGGGTGGTGATGGTGGGCAGTGGAAGGGGGATTTCGTCAAAGTCGTTGTATTCCTGGCTCCAGAAAGCGGTGCCGTAGGCCTCGTTGAGGGCATGGATGTCCGAACCGAACTTGCGGCGGAGAAACTCCTGGAACGCGGCGTGACACTGGGGGCACCAGCACTGATCGCTGCCCTCATGGCCCAGCTCATTGTCAATCTGCCAGGCCACAATAGCGCTCTCATCCCGATAGTGCCGGGAGAGTTCCCGGATGATGTCGGCGCAGTGCCGAAGATACGCAGTGCTGCTGTAACAGGCCACATGGCGGCCTCCGAACGCCCGAGGGCTCCCGTTTTCAAACCGGGAGAGGATCTCCGGATGCTTGCGGATCAGCCAGGCGGGCGGCGTGGCGGTAGGGGTACCGAAGATCACCTGCAGCCCTTTGGCCTTGGCCATGGCGATGACGCTGTCAAAATAGGAGAAATCGTAGTGTCCCTCCTCCGGTTCCATCCTGTGCCAGGCAAACTCTCCGATACGGATTACGTTGCATCCCAGCTCCACAATCCGATCCATATCCGCCTGCGTCAAGGCGGGAAACCACTGTTCCGGATAATAGTCAACCCCTAAAAGCATGGTTGTCTCTCCTTTCTGGTATTACTCCCCTGCAACCCGGCTCTCCTCACCTCTGAGCACTGCAAGGATGTGATGATAAAACGCATCGTTGAGCCGGTAACCCCGCTTATATACCACCAGGCACAGCACCGAGAGAACGGCGGGAAGCAGAATCATAATCACCCGCATACCCATCATGGTGCCTTCGCTTTGCTGGGCATTGGGGACAAAACCGATGATATCCAGGCCTGCCGCCGCCATAAAGCCGCTGAACGCTCCGGCAAACTTCACCACGAAGGTCTGGGTGGAAAAGACGATGCTTTCGTTGCGGGTACCCAGCTTAAACTCGCCGTAGTCCACCGCCTCAGAGAGGATCACCGTCACCAGCACCAGCACCAGCATAAAGCCGATGCCCGCATTGACCACAGCGCTGCAGATTCCCACCAGCAGGATATTGGTGGGCGCAAGATATCCAACTCCCAGCAGCGCGGCGAACCCTACCACCGGCAGCAGCGAAGAAACCGCAAACACCACCGGCTTGCTGATCCGTTTGGAAAGGCTGGGGAACACAGCCAGCGCCGCCATCTGGGCGATACCGGCCACGCCGGTATCGGTGGCATACAGCGCTTCCTTCACCCCGCAGACATACTCGAAATAGTACAGGGCAAAGCTGTTGGAAAGCTGATAAGCCATATTGAAGAACAGTGCGATGCCCAAAACCACCAGCACCTGATCGTTTTTCACCAGCACCTCAATCATCCGCCGAGGGGTGGTTTTCTCCCCGGTGCCGGCGGTAGCCACCACCCGTTCCCGGGTCTGGGTTACGGTGAGCAGGATGGTCACAATAAAGATCAGCGCAACGGCGATGGCAAAACGGGAAAAGCCCAGAATCTGATCCCCGCTGCCCAGGTATTTGATGATATACAGTCCGCCGCTGCCCACCACCAGCCAAGCCATGCTGGCGAAGAAACGAGGGATGGCGCTGATCTGGCTGCGCTCATTCTCGTTATCGGTCAGAGCGGGAACCATGCTCCGGTAAGGGATATCCATGATGGTGTAGGTCATACCCCAGAGGATGTACATAATGCCCACATACACGGCGTACTGCCCCGCAATGAGATCCACATCCAGATACAAAAATACCAGCACAACGGCGTTGAGGATGGTGCCAATCAAAATCCAGGGACGGAACTTTCCCCAACGGGAACGGGTATTATCCACCACCATTCCCATAAAGGGATCGTTGAAGGCGTCCCAGATTCGGGCGGCCATAAACAGTACCGCTACAAACATTGGATCCACCAGACGCACATCGGTGAGATACTTCATGAAATAGGTGCTTACAATGGCGTACACCAGGTCTTTGCCGAAGGCGCCCATGCCGAAGCTCAGTTTGGAACGCCAGGAAAGGGTTTGCTGATTCATTTTCATCTTCTCCTTCGCTGCTGTATTTCATACTAAAATTTTAGAGAAATAGCAAGCATTTGAGCGATGTGGCACAGACGCAGCCGCTTTCTTTTTTCTGCTCCAAACTGGCTTTTCCCCACTATTTCGACGGTCATCTCCCCAATTGGATCAGACCATTTTGGGAAATTCGCGTCATTTTGACATGGGTCCAGCCGTGAAAATTTTCACATTTACAATATTGATAATTATCCCCGCTGCAATTATAATTAGAACAGGTATGCAGTGTACACGGTCACCGGCGTACAGCCTGCGATGCTTACAACGCTGCCGCGCAGACAGTCCCTGTGCCGCGGCGGAGAAATAAACCGAAAGGAGTACCGATATGAACTATTCCCATGAAGTAGAAAATATGTGTACCCTCACCAAGGGTCCGCATCACGGCCCCGCTCCCATTCCCGAAGAGGGCAAATGGGTAAAGGCCTACCAGATCACCGATATTTCCGGTCTGTCTCATGGTATCGGCTGGTGCGCTCCCCAGCAGGGCTGCTGCAAGCTGACACTGAATGTAAAAGACGGCGTCATCGAGGAGGCCCTGGTGGAGACACTGGGCTGCACCGGTATGACCCATTCCGCCGCTATGGCCGGCGAGATTCTCCCCGGCAAAACCATCCTGGAAGCCCTCAACACCGACCTGGTGTGCGACGCCATCAACGTGGCAATGCGCGAGATCTTCAAACAGCTGGTTTACGGCCGTACCCAGACCGCTTTCTCCGAGGGCGGCCTTCCCGTAGGCGCTTCCCTGGAGGACCTGGGCAAAGGCCTGCGTTCTCAGGTTGGTACCATCTTCTCCACCAAGCTCAAAGGGCCCCGTTATCTGGAGCTGACCGAGGGCTATATCATCAACCTGGCGGTGGATGAGAACAACGAGATTATCGGCTACAAGTTTGTCAAGGTTGGCCCCATGCTCCAGGATATCCGTCACGGCATGGATCCCGCTGAGGCGTTTAAGAAACATCAGGGTACTTACGGACGCTACGACGGCGCCGCCAAGTACATCGATCCCAGAGAGGAATAAATAAGAGAGGATAGGAGGTTTGTAAAATGGCACAATTTGAAGGTCAAGAGAGAAGAATGCCCAAGATCAACGCATGTCTGAAGGCTTATGGCATGGAGACCCTCGAGGATGCGCGTGATCTCTGCCTTTCCAAGGGTATTGACGTGGAAAAGATTGTAAAAGGTGTACAGCCCATCGCGTTTGAAAATGCGGTTTGGGCTTATACCCTGGGCTGTGCGGTGGCGCTGAAGAAAGGCATCACCAAAGCTGCTGAGGCCGCTGAGGCCATTGGTATCGGCCTGCAGGCTTTCTGTGTACCCGGTTCCGTTGCCGAGCAGAGAGAAGTTGGACAGGGCCACGGCAACCTGGGCGGTATGCTGCTGCGGGAGGAAACCAAGTGCTTCTGCTTCCTGGCAGGACATGAGTCCTTCGCCGCTGCCGAGGGCGCTATGGGTATTGCCCGCACCGCCAACAAGGCCAGAAAAGAGCCCCTGCGGGTTATCCTCAATGGTCTGGGCAAGGACGCTGCCTACATCATCTCCAGAATCAACGGCTTTACCTATGTAAAGACCGATTTTGATTTCGCCACCGGCGAGCTGAAGATCGTGGAGGAGCGCGCTTTCTCCGACGGCGAGAGAGCTGCCGTTCGCGTTTACGGCGCCAACGACGTTCTGGAAGGCGTTGCCATCATGAAGGCGGAGAAGGTTGATGTTTCCATCACCGGTAACTCCACCAACCCCACCAGATTCCAGCATCTGGTTGCCGGTACCTACAAGAAATGGTGCTGGGAAAACGGCGTGAAATACTTCTCCGTTGCCTCCGGCGGCGGCACCGGCCGTACCCTGCATCCCGACAACATGGCCGCCGGCCCCGCTTCCTACGGCCTGACCGACTCTATGGGACGTATGCACGGCGACGCTCAGTTTGCCGGTTCCTCCTCCGTTCCCGCCCATGTTGAGATGATGGGCCTGATCGGTATGGGCAACAACCCCATGGTCGGCGCTACCGTTGCCTGTGCGGTTGCTGTTGAGGGCGCTTCCAAATAATTTTCCCCGTTTAAGGGTATGAGGGATGTGCGGAAAAATCAGCACATCCCTTTTTTGTGGGCAATTTTTCAGCGCCGCCGTCACTGCAAACAAAAAAACAGTTGACAAATGATGGGCTTTCCCGTATAATACTACTTGCTGACCGGACAGGCAGCCGAAGGCTGGGTCATCGAGGCGTAGCTCAGTTTGGTAGAGTGCNNCGAGTCCTGTCGCCTCGACCATTTTTGGCTATGATCTGCAAAGCTTGATAAAAAATTCAAGTTCCCTGTTGACAGATTCGATTCAGTATGATATAATAATCACCGTCGTCTGAGCGAATGATCCAACATATGCTGGTGTAGCTCAGTTGGNNAGAGCAGCTGATTTGTAATCAGCAGGTCGGGGGTTCGAGCCCGTCCACCAGCTCCATTCTCCAAAAACCATTTTGGTTTTTATATAAATTTCATATGGGAGTGTTCCCGAGTGGCCAAAGGGGGCAGACTGTAAATCTGTTGTCTCTGACTTCGGTGGTTCGAATCCACCCGCTCCCACCAAAAAACCGACATGTAAAAGCATGTCGGTTTTTTTCGTATACGGGAGCTTTTTTATTGTACCGCCAAAACATCTTAAAATTTCGCAAACGAATCATTGTAACAATAAACCCAGCTTGGCTGCGCCTGCCGTCCCCGCCCCAGAACCACTGGGCGAAGGCGGTTTTGTTTATACTTTCAAAAATCATGCAAAATTTGTTAAAAAAATAGCAATTTTATCTTGCACTTTTCCCAAAACAGCGATAAAATGATAGAGGTAATTCATTTTCATCCTTTGGATGAAGTTTTATACTCAATTAAAGGAAGGCGAAAATCCAAATGAAAACTGCTATCATTACCGGAGGTTCCCGCGGAATCGGCGAGGCTATGACCAAAAAGTTGGGCGAAATGGGCTACAATGTGGTCATCAACTATCGCTCCGATTCCTCCAAAGCCCTCACCGAAAAACTGATCCAAACCCTGAAGGAACAGTATGGTGTGGAAGGTCTCGCCGTTCAGGCAGACGTCTCCAAATACGAAGATTGCGAGAAACTGGTCAAAGCGGCCGTTGAAAAATTTGGTGAGAAGATTGACGTGCTGGTCAACAACGCTGGCATCACCAACAACGCTCCTTTCTGCCAGCTCCCCAGAGAAAAGTATATGGCAGTTCTGGAAACCAACCTCATCAGCGCATTCCATATGTGCCACTTTGTGGTGCCCTATATGGTGAAAGCGCAGGAGGGCTGCGTCATCAACACCTCCTCCATCGGCGGATTGATGGGCGTTGCCAACCAGGCGGACTACTGCGCTTCCAAAGCCGGTTTGATCGGTATGACCCGGGCTCTGGCCATGGAGTTTGGCAAACAGCACATTCGCTTTAACTGCATCTGCCCCGGTATGATCTGGACCGATATGCTCCGTGGCGTCAACCAGGACGAGGTTGCCGCGCTGAAGATGGGAATCCCCATGGGCGAAATCGGCAACGTGGACGACATCGCCTTGGCCATGGAATTCCTCATCAAGGATCAGTATATGACCGGTCAATATGTCTCCCCCAATGGCGGTATCTATATGCCTTGATTGGGTTGGGCCTTTCCTGAAAACAGACAAAAGCTCTTATGGCTGGATTTGCCCCCGCCATAAGAGCTTTTCTATTTTACTTAAATTTCTTTTGCCTCTCAGTGACAGATATATTCCTCGACCAGATACAGCTGTTTTTTGTCCACCAAGGCATCCAGCAGCGTTCCATTTTCGGTGTATTCCTGGGAAAATATCTTTCCCTCCCGGCGAAGCAGACTCAGCAATGCCCCTTTGTCATAAGGAATTTCCAGCGTCAGACGAATCTGGGTGGGCTCCAACAGCCGGGAAATCTTCTCCAACAGCTGGTCAAACCCAAAGCCGGTTTTGGCGCTGATTAAAGCGGTGGTGTCCCCCAAAGGGATGGGCAGTCCCTCCACCAGATCACATTTGTTGAGCACCGTCAGAATCGGCGGATCCTTGGGGGCGTCGGCGGAAGGAGCCGGGAAGAAATCGTCCGGCGCGGTCCCTGTCAAGGGCTGGGCCGGTTCGTCTTTCCCGTGGCGCAGTTCCCGGATCAGCTGCTCGGTGATGGAGATCTGTTCCTGCACCTGGGAGGAGGAGATATCGCAGACGTTGAGCAGCAAATCCGCCTCCAGCGCCTCCTCCAAGGTGGAATGGAACGCTTCCACCAACTGATGAGGAAGCCGCCGCACCAGCCCTACCGTATCGATGAGCATAACGGTACGCCCATCCGGCAGGGAGAGCGCCCGGGCAGTGGGGTCCAGCGTGGCAAACAGTTTATCCTCCGCCAACACGCCAGCATCGGTCAAAGCATTGAGAAGGGTGGATTTCCCCACATTGGTGTACCCCACAATGGCAACGCTGGTGATACCGTCCTTTTTCCGGCGGCCCCGCAGCAGCTTGCGCTGGCCTTCCAGCTCAGCAAGCTGCTTTTCCAGCGCTGTAATCCGACGGCGCACGTGCCGCCTATCGGTTTCCAACTGGCTTTCACCAGGTCCCCGCGTGCCGATACCGCCGCCCAACCGGGAAAGGACGTTGCCCTTTCCGCCCAGCCTGGGCAGACGGTATTTCTGCTGCGCCAGCTCCACTTGAAGCCGACCTGCGCTGGTGGTGGCCCGCTGGGCAAAGATATCCAGAATCAGCGTGGTACGGTCCACCACCTCCACCCCGGTGGCGTTTTCGATGTTGCGGGCCTGGCTGGCGGAAAGTTCCCCGTCAAAGATGATGAGGTTGGCCCCCGCATTTTGACAGAAGGTTTTCACCTCCTCCAGACATCCCGACCCTACACAGGTAGCCGGGTCGTAATGGGGACGGCGCTGGCAGATCTTTGCCGCTGTCTCGGCTCCCGCCGTTTTTGCCAGCTCCTCCAGCTCATCCAGAGATACGGCGGCGTCGTACTCCCCGGTATCCACCGCCACCAACACCGCAATCTGGTTTTTCTGATCTATCGTTTCGTACATGGATTTTGATCCTCCGTTTTTTCTCACATCCATCCGCCGGTATCTCATATTGGTTTCGGACCGGCATCGGGACGGCGTACCTTGTCACTGGGTATCGCCCCGTTTGTTTACAGAATAGCATACTTCCCGCCAAAAGGAAACAGTCTTTCCTCCTGCGGCGTCACACCAGCACCGAGAGCATCATCAGCTCCTGTAAGCGTTCCCAGATGGATTCCAGCTGCTGGAGGGGAAGCGGATTTTGGCCTTTGCCCACCTCGATGGTAAAACCGGGACGGCCGGTCTGCTGGATAAACCAGTCCTTCATCCCACCATGGGCGGCCGTCCCGGTGGGGTCGCAGACGGTATAATCGCTGGACGCCGCCAGAATACGGGCGATGAGCAGTCCCCGCCCCGGTGTGCGGCTGCCATACCGCCAGTAAATTTCCTCCCCCTGGGCGTGAAAGGAAAAAAGCTGTCTGAAGTTATGGCATCCGCACAGGCTGCGCACCGCCGCCGTTTCCGGCTCGCTGAACGGGCAGGGTCCCCCAAATCTGGTGGGACCGGGGACACAGATGCCGGAGCGCTGTTCCAGCTCCCGAAGGACTTCCCAGCCAGCATCAAAATTGTGGTTGAGGTCCACCCCCCGAACGTTGGCCTGCCATACCGCGCCGGGATGTTCCTCCATCATCCGCTGCACCGAACCGCTGCGGTCCCCTGCCGCTGTGGGGCCATGGATGGCAATCTCCACCCCATCCGGGTTGAGACAGGGAAGCAGAATCAGGCTGTGGTGCTGCAGCACACTGTCGGCGCGGATGCCGGCAATGGAGCCGCCGGAGGCGGCCGTATCAGCCAGCGTCTCCGCAAAGAGGGTTAGCAGCATGGAGGTGATCCACTCCGAACCGTGGGTTCCCCCTGCCAGCAGTACCGGCGCACAGCCGGGATCCCCGGCAAACAGACACCAAAGCGGTTTGCCCAGAACCGATTCCCCCGCACTGAACAGATGCATCCCCGGACAGCGAGCCGGAAGGGTATACAGCTTTTCGGTATAGAGCTGAAAATCAAAAGGCTGATGATAAAACGGGTCGTTACGCATGGCACCGCTTCCTTTCTTTGACAAAGGTGTGGGATTCCCCATGGGAATATGGTATAATGACTGGGAACCATACTATCTGATATCGATTGGGAAAGGAGTTTTCTGCACCATGAAATACGCTGAAAAAATCCGACACAGCGAATACCCTTTCCGAGGAAAGATCCTCAATCTGCGCTATGATGAGGTGGAACTGCCGGACGGCAGAATTGCCAAACGGGAGATCGTGGAGCATTCCGGGGGTGTATGCGTGTTTGCCCTGGATGAAAACCGCAATCTGCTTCTGGTGCGTCAGTACCGGCATCCCTATCAGGAGGAAATCCTGGAGCTTCCCGCCGGAAAGGTCAACGCAGGCGAAAACCACTATGACTGCGGCAAACGGGAGCTGGAAGAAGAAACCGGATATATCCCCGGCCGCTATGAATATTTCGGGGAAATCTATCCCTCGCCGGGATATTGCAGCGAAATCATCCGCATCTATTACGCCGATGACCTGACCCCCACTGCCCAGCATCTGGACGAAGGGGAATTTTTGGATGTGGTGCGTATGCCCTTCCCGGAGGTGTTGCAGCGGGTGCTCTCCGGCGAAATCAAGGACGCCAAAACCGTTGCAGCGGTGCTGAAATATCAGGTGCTTTACGGTACGAAATAAACGTCTGTCTCCCCACAAAACAAATGGAAAGGAACAAAATCATATGACAAATTCTTCCAACCCCCGCGTTATGATTACCGGGTTCCAACCCTTCGATCAGGATACCATCAACCCCTCCTGGATGGCGGTGGACGCCCTTCCTGCGCAGATTGAAGGGGCAAATCTGACCAAAATTGAGCTGCCGGTCCAGTGGTTTACCACCCTCACGGTGCTGGAACAGGCCATAGAGCAGCAACAGCCGGATATCCTGATGCTGGTGGGACTGGCCGCCGGGCGGGATAAAATTTCGCTGGAACGGGTGGGCATCAACCTGTGCGAGGCTTCCATCCCCGACAACGCCGGCGTCACGCTGGCGGATACCCCCATCTTTCCGGAGGGTCCCACCGCTTATTTCTCCACCCTGCCTTACCGCAAGATGAAAGCGGCGCTGGATGAAGCGGGAATCCCTGCCAAATACTCCTTCACCGCCGGGGCTTTCCTCTGCAACCATGTGCTGTATGGCTCCCTGCATCTGGCAGCCACCCGTTATCCCCAGATGAAGGTGATTTTTGTCCACGTGCCCAGCATCCCCCAGATGGCAAAGGAAGGGGTTCCGGTGATGGAGCTGGAAACCATCTCCAAAGCGCTGGAGATCTGCCTGAAAACCGCCGTCACCGATTGGAAGGAGCATCATTAAATTGCGTCTGCAAAGGATAGCCGGGATCGCTTTGGCTTTTCTATTTCTTCTGTCCGGCTGTACCCCGGCAGACGCCGGGGGAATCTCCTCAGAAACCGTGTCTAGCGCCGTATCCCAGACCCCGGCATCGTCCTCGGCTCCCGCTGCGCCGCAGCCGCCCCAGCAGATGGAACAAACCGGTATCGTAACAGAGTGCTCCGGCAACCGCTTTTCGGTAGCCGGTGAGCAGGACGGGACAGTGCTCACCTTCTCGGTCCAGGATTCCCAGCAGCCCCCTTCTCTGGGGGAGACGGTACAGGTGGTTTATCTGGCTGCGCAGGACGGAACCCTCACGCTGCTCTCGGTCACCCAGTGCAAACCGGCGCCGCTCTGGGCACAGTATCGGGAAAAGGCGGAGGAGATGCTTTCCCAGCTGACCTTAGAACAGCGGGTAGGACAGCTGTTCTGGATTCGCTGTCCTCAGTTAAGCCAGCAGGCGCTGGAGGATATCGCCGCCTATCAGCCGGGAGGGCTTTTGCTCTTTGGCCGGGATTTTGCAGACCAAAGCGCTGAGCAGATTCAGCAGACCATCGCCTCCTATCAAAATGTATCCCCCATCCCACTGCTGGTGGGCGCCGACGAGGAGGGGGGCACGGTGGTGCGGGTCAGCTCCAACCCCCAGCTTCGAGAGTCCCCTTTCCTCTCCCCGTCCGCCCTCTACCAAAGCGGCGGGATGGAGGCAGTTTGCGCCGATGCGCAGGAGAAAAGCCGCTTGCTGTTGTCCCTGGGGGTGAATGTGAATCTCGCCCCTGTCTGCGACGTCTCTACCTCCCCAACCGATTATATCTATTCCCGTACCCTGGGCCAGGATGCCCAGACCACGGCGGAATATGTATCCCAGGTGGTGAAGGTGATGGAGCAGGAGGGCATCGGCAGCGTCCTCAAGCATTTTCCCGGATACGGAGACAATGCCGATACCCACACCGGCATCGCCTACGACACCCGGCCCTATCAGCAATTTGAGCAGCAGGATTTCCTTCCATTTCAGGCAGGAATCCAGGCGGGAGCCCCCTGCGTGCTGGTCTCCCACAATGTGGTGGCCTCGATGGATGCGCAGTGGCCCGCCTCCCTCTCCCCCCAGGTTCATGAAATTTTGCGGGAACAGCTGGAATTTGAAGGGGTGATCCTCACCGACGATCTGGTGATGGACGCCATACGGGAATACACCGATGGGGAGAGCGCCGCTGTTCAGGCGGTGCGCGCCGGCAACGATATGCTCATCGTCACCGATTACCCGCAGCAGATTCCGGCGGTGTTGGAGGCGGTAAAGGCAGGAGAGCTCTCCCAACAACAGATTGACAGCGCCGTAGTACGGATACTCTGCTGGAAAATGTCCCTGGGCCTGCTGGCGCTGGCGTCGGGGGACGACTGACCTTTTTTCCGCCTTAAAACTTTTTTCCGGTTTTCTTAGGTATCAGACAAAATCCAAGATCATTTTATAACTTTTGTCAAAAGGCACTGCGTTTCAGCCATAGAAAACGCAGTGCCTTTCTGTTATACTGATAGATATACGAAATTTATTTTGCACAAAGGAAGATGATCTGTCATGACCCAAACCGATCCGCAAATAAAACAAAGCCGGCGTATCCTGGGGATTGTCACCGTATTTTTCTGGGCATCGGAATACTGCCATGTGCCCTTTTTCACCCCCTACCTCAATACCCTGGGACTGACCTCCACCGTCATCGGTTTTCTGGTGGGATGTTATGGCTTTACCCAGATGTGCATCCGTATCCCGCTGGGTATCTTTGCCGACGTCAAAAGCAAGTATCGCCTGATCGTCATCGGCGGCTGCTTTTTCACCACCGTCTCCTCCTTGGGGCTGTATCTCACCCAGAACGTCCCGCTGATGTTCTTCTTCCGGGTTTTGGCAGGCGTGGCCGCCTCCACCTGGGTGGGCTTTACCGTCATGTTCTCCGGCTATTATCCCGCTGACCAGGGGGTTGTAGCCATGGCCAACATCAACGCCTGCAACAACACTGGTAAACTGCTGGCTTTTGTGCTGGGCAGCGTCACCGCCACCCTGTTCGGATACCAGATTCCGCTGCTGATGAGCTGCATCACCGGAGTGATCGCCGTATGCCTTTCCCTGTTTATCAAGGACGTCAAGGTCACCCGCACCCCGGTACAGTTTAAGGCACTGCTGGGCACCTTCCGGGAAACCGGCGTCATCCTCCCTGCCGGTCTGGCCATTGTGCAGCAGATGATTTTACAGGCTACCGCCTTCTCCTTCACCTCCGAGGTCACCAGAGGATTGGGCGCTTCCGCCGCACAGATCGGCTTCTCCTCCTCCCTGTTTACCATCTTTCAGATTGCCTCCGCCCTGTTTGTCGGCCACCGGCTGGCCAACAAGCTGGGGGAGCGGGTCATCATCCCTTCTACCTTCCTGGTGATGTGCCTTTACTGCCTGATGGTAGGGTTTGCCCCCAACGTCTATGTCATCTATCTTGCCCAGATTCTCGGCGGCTTTGCCAACGCAACCCTCTTCTCCATGCTGCTGGCCGGGTGCATCAAGTATGTTTCCCCCGAAAAGAAATCCACTGCCATGGGCTTTTTCCAGGCTGTGTACGGCGTTGGGATGACCATCGGGCCGGTTTTGATGGGCAGCGTAACCGATTTGGCCGGTAGTACCGCCGCGTTTACTGCGTTTGGCCTGTGTGCAGTGGCTGCTGCACTGTGCGCCTACATCTTTATCCCCATGGTGGCAAAAAATATGCCCGGTAACAACTGTTGCCGTCTTGCGCTGTATTGGGAGAATGCCCATACTTTCCGGATTCTTCTCCGTCATACCAAAAAACAGGGCGCCCTTTTGATCCAGGGGCGCCCTCTGACTGCCTTCATCCATTCTTTGCTCATAACAACAGATAAGCCAGCGCCAACAACAGCGCCGGATCGCTTTTCTCCGATCCCAGCAGCACAAGCAACAGCAAAATCAGCAGCCGGTCCTCGTCCTGCAACAGTTTGCTAAGCGAAGCGGTGATGGATTGCCCTTGCAGCGTTTGTACCGGGGCGGGGTGAGGCGTAAGGGAAGGTGTATCAGCGGCGGAATGGCGTTGGCGTGGTATCTCAGAGGACGGGCGGCTGGGCGAAATTGTGACCTGTTGGGGGATCCCGTTTCGCATCGCTTCGCTGGCCTGCCGCTGCATCTGCCTGACCCGCTGCTGCGCCTGCTGCTGCATCCGTATGAGCTCCTGATCCGAAAGGGATGCCGGGCTGTGCCAACGCTCCTGAGGCGGCATGATGATTCCCCCTTTGCCCTGTTAAAAATCCAGGCGGAATATCCCCGCATCCTGTAGCAACGGGAGCATCCGCGCCAGTTTCAGCATTTTGGTGGCCTCGTCCACCCGTTTTTGTCGCTGTTCTCCCAACAAAGGCTTGAGAGCCAACAGCAGCGCTACCCCGTTATCCTCACGGGAAAGACTGCCCATTTTGGAAAAAGCGGATGTGATTGCGGCGATCATGGCCGGGTCCAATCCGCCGTCCTCCTTATCTCCGGAGGACGGCGGTGCAGATACGTGATTCTGTCCCTGTGCTGCGGTATCCGGACTGAGCCCCAGCATGGCCGCCAGATTTTGAATCTGCTGCATCTGCTCCGGGGAACTGAGAATTTCCCCCAGCTTTGCGCTGAGATCATCACCCTGTGCCACTGGGCATCCTCCTTCCGGTTTATTCCAAATTTATTTTCCGTTCTTTAGCTGTTTGATGAGCTGCTGCACCTGAGGGGAAGCCAAAAGGCTTTGCAGCTGTTTGGGATCGGATAAAATATTGCGGACGGTTTGCGCATCCTGGGCAGGAAGGCTTTTGAGTACGCCTTCCAGATTTCCCTGTTGCAGATTTTTCTTTACCTGTGGATTGCTCCCAGCCATCCGCAACAGCTCGCCAAGTTTCTCCTGGGGGATCTCTCGACGGTTCACGGCAAACACCTCCTTTACATCAAGATACAGTTTCAATATATGCCATGACGGTTGACCCTATGCCTGTACCAAGGGAGCCCATCTATTTTTGTCGGTTTTGATTGCTTGTTATCCTGTCCGGATACAGGTATCATAGTGTTATACCAAAAACTTTGTCATCCGGTGCCGCCTATCTTTGTCACGATGGTGGTTTTGCGGTTTTCGCAACCGCAAAGCAATCGGATCATTTCTCTCTGAAAAAGGGGTGGAAATATTGTATTCCCAGAAAATTCTTGCGGTGGTATCCGATACCCACGGCAATTTTAACGCCCTGCAGCAGGTAATGGAACGCCATCCCCGGCTGGATACGCTGCTCTTTTTGGGGGACGGTATGCGGGAATTTGAGGATATCCAGTCTCTATACCCCGCCATACCCATGATGGGCGTGCCGGGAAACTGTGACTACGGGTATCCCGATCCCCATACCAAGATATATTTTTGCCAGGGCAAAAAGCTGATGCTCACCCATGGGCATTTCTACCAGGTAAAGGTAGGGGTGGAATACCTGATGACCGCCGCCGCGGCGGCGGGAGCAGCGGCGGTGCTCTATGGACACACCCATCGCCCGATTGCCCAGCAGGAACCAAACGGGCTTTGGCGCATCAATCCGGGAAGCCTTGGGATGTCGGGAAGCTATGGGCTGCTCAGCGTGGGGAAAAAGATAGAATTCCAGTTATGCCAGCTGTAAAAATATCTTTTTCCAACTCCGCCAAAAAGATCAAACGGGCATCTGTATACGGTGCCCCCTTACAACGATACAAAAGGAAATAACGATATGAATCTGAACACAAAAGAAATCGGAAAAACCCTGATCTGGCTGGATGAGGTGGATTCCACCAACACCTATTTGAAGGACCGATGCCTGACGCTCCCCCACGGCACTGCCGTATTCACCGACCGTCAGACCTCCGGCAAAGGCCGCCGCGGCCATCAGTGGAGCGGCGACAGCCAGTTACAGCATCCCGGCGCCAGTTTGGCCGTATCCATTTTGCTCAGGGATGCAGCCGTTGCCGATATGGGGATTCTGCCGCTGCTGTGCGCCCTGGCGGTGCGCCGCGGGATAGGCGCGTATACCGGACAGGATATCGGCATCAAATGGCCCAACGATATGATCTGCCAGGGCAAAAAACTCTGCGGAATCCTTTGCGAAAGCCGGATTACCGCTCACCAGGGACAGGGAGACGCCTTGTGCGCCATCTGCGGCATCGGGGTAAACCTCTCCCAGAGTGGGAAGGATTTTGCCCGCCTGCAGCTCCCCCATGCCATCTCCTTGCAGATGGCGACGGGAAAACGTTACACCCCTGAGGAAATCTGTGCAGCCATCCTGGAAGGATTTGAGCAGGTATATACCGATTATCGAACAGGCGGCTTTTCCGCCCTGCTCCCTGAGTACCGGCAAGGCTGCGTCACCTTGGGAAAAACGGTTCGGGTGATCTGGGATCAGCAGGAGAAGGAAGGGGTGGTGCTGGACATCAACCCCCAAGGGGAGCTGCTCTGCTCCATCGACCACAAAGTGCAGGTAATCCGCTCCGGTGAAGCGTCGGTGCGGGGACTGTACGGATATCTCTAAACCATGGAAAAAGGACGAAACAGGATGAAAGAAAAGAAAATTGTGATCATCGACGGCCAGGGCGGCAAAATTGGCAGACTGCTCATCGAACAGTGGAAAGCTTCCGCTTTCCCCCAGCCCTATGAGATATACGCCATCGGCACCAACAGCACCGCCACCGCCGCCATGCTCAAGGCCGGGGCGGATTACGGCGCCACCGGGGAAAATCCGGTGGTGGTTGCCTGCCGGGACGCGGATGTGGTGGTGGGACCTTTGGGCATCATCGCCGCCGACTCGCTGCTGGGGGAGGTCACACCGGCCATGGCGGTGGCGGTGGGACAGTGCCCCGCTCCCAAAATCCTCCTTCCCATCAACCGGTGCAACCATTTTGTTATCGGGTTACAGCCGCTGGCCATCGGGGAGCAGATCTCTTTGGCGGTACAGCGCATGGGAGAGGTCCTCAGAACAGATGAAAAAGCATAGCAACAACGCCATACTGGAAGCGGAGGGGAAATGATGGAAGAAGCATATGATGTACTGATTGTCGGCGGAGGCGTCATCGGCAGCGCCATCGCCAGGGAAATGTCCCGATACCAGCTAAAAATTGGCGTGCTGGAAAAGAATCTGGACGTATGTTACGAGACCAGCGGGCGCAATTCCGCCGTGGTACACGGAGGATTTGCCTACGATCCCGGCACCCTCAAAGCCCGCCTTTGTGTGGAAGGCAACCGGATGATGGATCAGCTTTCCAGCGAACTGGATTTTGCTTTCCGCCGCTGCGGCAAGGTTTTGGTGGGCAACACCCCTCAGGATCTGGAAACCTTGAAAAAGACCATCCAGCAGGGAGAGGAAAACGGCGCCACCGGGCTGGAACTTATCGATGAGCAGCAGCTGCACCAGCTGGTGCCCGCTGTGGTGGGGAAGTTTGCCATGTACTCAAAAAACAGCGGCATTATGGATCCTTTCGGGTTCACCATTGCCCTGGCGGAGAACGCCCACGCCAACGGGGTGGATTACTTTTTTGACCACAAGGTAACCGGCATCTGCCGCGCCGATGGGAGATACCGGGTTTCCACCGAAAAGGGAGATTTTTACAGCCGCTGGGTGGTCAACGCCGCCGGGCTGGGCTGCAAGGAGATCTCCGATCTGCTGGGCATCACCGGATATCGGGTGATCGGCTCCAAGGGGGACTATCTGGTGCTGGACGAGCGCACCGGAAAACTGCTGCCAATGCCGGTATACCCGGTACCCAGCAACACCTATATGGGCATCCATGTCACCAGCACCATCGACGGCAACGTCACCGTAGGCCCCAACGCCGAGACGGTGACCGACTTTACCGACTATGGCGTACCCCAGCGCAATATGGATTTTCTGGCCGAGAGCGCTTCCCAGCTGTGGCCCCACATCCGAAAGGCGGATTATATCCGCAACTATTCCGGCATCCTCCCCAAATGGGTGGACGAAAACGGGGTGATCCAGGACTTTAAGATTGAGATCCGGGACGATATCGCCCCCAACGCCATCAATCTGGTGGGAATCGAGTCCCCGGGCCTTACGGCGGCGGTACCCATCGCCAGATATGCGATCTCGCTGATGGCGCAGCGGGAAAAGCTCATCGAAAATCCCCGCTTCTCCCCTCTGCGCAAAGGCATTGTGCGGCTGCGGGGCAAATCCGACGAGGAAAAGGCCGCCCTCATCGCCCAGAATCCCGATTACGGCGAGCTGATCTGCCGCTGCGAACAGGTCTCCAAGGCCGAAATCCTTCAGGCCATCCACAATCCCCTGGGCGTACATACGATGGTGGGCATCAAATACCGCACCCGCAGCATGATGGGACGCTGCCAGGGCGGATACTGTCAGATGCGAATTGCCCAACTACTGGAACAGGAGCTGGGGCTGAAAGAAACCGAGATTCTGTACGCCCGTCAGGGCTCTCAGCTGTTTGCAGGCAAGGTGCGTGAGGAGGCGGAAGGATGAAACAGCCAAAACAGATTGATGCGGTGATTGTGGGCGGCGGCCCGGCCGGACTGGCTGCCGCTGTGGCACTTTTTGACCACGGGATTGAGAACATCATCATTTTGGAGCGGGAAGCCCAGCTGGGTGGTATCCTGCGCCAATGTATCCACGACGGATTTGGTTTGACCCGCTTCTCCCAAACCCTCAGCGGCCCCGAATATGCCCAGCGGTTTATCGATGCGGTGGAGAAACGCCGTATCCCCTATCTGCTTAAAGCCTCGGTGCTGGAGGTTTCCGCCGACAAAACGGTCACCGCTGCCACCCGGGACGGGCTGATGCAGTGGAAGGCCGGCGCAGTGATTTTGACCATGGGATGCCGGGAGCGCACCAGAGGGGCGCTGGCCATCCCGGGGGATCGCCCTGCCGGGGTATTTACCGCCGGCGTGGTGCAGGCATACATCAATCTTTATAACCGGATGCCGGGCAAAGAGGTAGTCATTCTGGGTTCCGGGGACATCGGAATGATTATGGCCCGGCGTCTGACCCTGGAAGGAGCCCATGTGCTGGGCGTCTTTGAGGTACAGCCCTATCCCAGCGGACTGCCCCGCAACATTCAGCAGTGTCTGCTGGATTTTGACATCCCGCTGCATCTGAGCCATACCGTCACCCAGATTCACGGAAAATCCCGGTTGACCGGTGTGACCATCTCCCAGGTGGACGACAAGATGCAGCCCATCCCCGGGACCGAAACCTTCTATCCCTGCGATACCCTGGTGCTCTCGGTGGGACTGATCCCGGAGAACGAGCTGACCATCGACGCCGGCGCGGTGCTGGACAGCCGCACCAAAGGCGCCGATGTGGACGAGAATTATCAGACCAGCGTGCCGGGAATCTTTGCCGCCGGAAATGTGCTGCACGTCCATGACCTGGTGGACTTCGTCTCGCTGGAAGCAGAGCGGCTGGCAGCCTCTGTCGCTGTCTATCTGAGGGAGCATCAGCTGCCCTGCTGTCCCATCCCGGTCATCCCAGGCGACGGCATTGGGCACGTAATCCCCCAGCATATCAGCGGGCAGCGGGATGTATCGCTGTCCCTTCGGGTCAATCGTCCCTTTGAAAACGCTGCCATTGTGGTGCGCCAGCAGGGCCGCGCCCTCTGCCGCAAACCGCTTCGGAAGATTGCCCCTGCGCAGATGCTGGAACTGACGGTGAAGGCCCAGCAGATCGCCCCGGAACAAGCTTTGGAGGTGTCGGTAGAATGACAAAGGAATTTACCTGTATTGTATGCCCCAACGGCTGTCAGATAACTGCCCAGTGGGATGGAAGCCGTGTGGGGGAGATTTCCGGGGCCCTCTGTCCCAGAGGAGCGGCGTATGTTTCCCAGGAACTGACCGCCCCCAAACGCAACATCGCCACCTCGGTGCGGGTGCAGGGCGGCGTGCTGCCCCTGGCCAGCGTCCGCCTCACCGCCCCCATCCCCAAGGAAGCCATCTTCCCTGCGCTGCAACAGATCCAGCAGCTGACCCTGACCGCTCCCGTTGAGGCGGGGACCGTCATCCTGCGGGGGCTGCTGGGATACGACAGCGACGTGATTGTCACCAGAGGATGCGAAAAAGCCTAGGAACGCTTTTCATATCCCAAAAGGAGGTAAACCCATGCAGTCCATCCATCTGCTGATAAAGCCCGCTTCCGGGCTGTGCAACATCCGCTGCCGGTACTGCTTCTACTGCGATATCACCCAAAAGCGGGAACTGCCGTCCTACGGCGTCATGACAATGGAAACGCTGGAAAACATCATTTGCAAAACCCTGTCCACTGCCAGACGGGAGGCCACCTTTGCCTACCAGGGCGGAGAGCCCACACTGGCCGGGCTGGAATTTTTTCGTCAATCCATTCAGATGCAGAAAAAGTACAACACCCGGGGCATCACCATCCACAACGCCATCCAGACCAACGGTATGGTGGTGGATGAAGGGTGGGCAAAGTTTTTTGCGGAAAATCATTTTCTGGTGGGCCTTTCCCTGGACGGGGGAAAGGATACCCACGATCTGTTCCGGGTGGACGCTCAGGGGCAGGGCACCTACAATCGGGTGATGAAAACTGCCCGGCTGTTTGAAAAGTTCGGCGTGGAATACAACATCCTCACGGTGGTCAACTCGGTCACCGCAAAGCGGGTGGAATCGGTCTACAGCCATTTCAAGAAACAGGGGTTTCGCTACATCCAGTTTATCCCCTGCCTGGACCCATTGGGGGAGGAGATCGGCGGCCATGACTATTCCCTCACCCCCCAAATGTTCGGGGAATTTTTAAACCATCTGTTTCGTCTGTGGTACCGGGATGTGATTGCCGGACAGGGAATCTCCATACGCACCTTCGACAACTACATCAGTATGCTGATGGGATATCCCCCTGAGTGCTGCGGCATGAGCGGGGTTTGCGGGGTGCAGAATGTGGTGGAGGCCGACGGATCGGTATATCCCTGTGATTTCTATGTGCTGGACCCGTACCGGCTGGGCAATCTCAACACCGACAGCTTTGAGCAGCTGGAACAAAAGCGCCGGGAGCTGCGCTTTATTGAGGATTCCGCTCAGTTCAATGAACAGTGTGAGCAGTGCCCCTACTTTTTCATCTGCCGCGGCGGATGCCGCCGGATGCGGCTGCCGCAGGAGGGGTACCGGTACCCGATGAACTATTTCTGTTCCTCCTATCAGGCCTTTTTCCGGGAAAATCTGGGAAAGATGCAGCAGCTGGCGGATCAGCTGCGCCGCCGGCAGATGGGATTTTGATCGCAATCCAGCAATCCCGCAATCCCTTCCATAGAAGCCCAAAAAGCCGCCCCACCACGATACATTCGTGGTGGGGCGGCTTTTTGGCCCGTTTGGGTTTGCAGCTTTATTTGCAGAAGGTATCAATATAGGAATCGATGGCTTTCTGGATGACCTCCACCGCCACCGAAGCGCACTGGATTTCATCCACCGCGGTTTCCTTGTGCTCCAGGGCTTTATAAACCTGGAAAAAGTGGATCATCTCATCAAAGATATGCTTGGGCAGCTGGGACACGTCGCGATAACAGTTGTAGTTGGGATCGTTGAAGGGGATTGCAATAATCTTATCGTCGGCACGGCCGCTGTCCATCATATGGATGACGCCAATGGGATAGCAGCGCACCAGCGTCAAGGGTTCAATGGGCTCCGAACACAGCACCAGCACATCCAGCGGATCCAGATCGTCCCCGTAGGTGCGGGGGATCAGGCCATAGTTGGCCGGATAATGGGTGGAGGTATAAAGGATTCGGTCCAAAATCAAAAGACCTGTCTCCTTGTCCAGCTCATATTTCTTTTTGCTTCCCTGTTCGATCTCGATGACCGCGACAAAATCCTGAGGGGTGATCCTTTTGGGATTGATGTTATGCCAAATATTCATACTGTCTTCCTTTTTGTTTCTTTTCCTTTACAAAGGGGGACCTCCAGCCAACGTTACAGCCGGCGCAGGCGGGGCACCACCATCACCAAAACCGCCCAGATCATCATGTAGATTCCGATCAGATCAGGGGTCAGATGGGCCACCGAACCGGTAAAGATGAAGAACGCCAGCACGCCGTATCCCAGAATGATTCCCAAAAACTGAATCATCGTCGCCAGCACCACCGCAGTGCGGGTGGAATAGGAGGCGCAGACAGTGCTGACCAGCGACGCGGCATTGCCCATATGGGCGGCGCTCGCCGGAGCGGTTTCACGGGGCTGCTGATACGCCATCAGCTCATCGCGTATCTGGGAGGGCACAATGCGGATATCCTCCATGGGGAAATCGTACAGCTGGGAAATCTTTTCCGCCGTCACGTTGGGATCGTTGGTGCTCACCACGATGGTGATCTTCTGGCTGGCAAGGTCATCCAGCATCCACTGCACCTGCTCGTTGGCCGAATATCCCAGCACAAACATGGCGGAAAGTTCCCCCGAATTTGCCAGATACAGGATATCCCGGTGATCCCGGCAGAACTTGGCCTCAAAATCCTTGGAAGGGGTATCGATCCCATGGTGCTGCATCAGCGTGCGGTTTCCGATCAGCACCCGCTTTTTGTTGACCCAGGCGCTGATCCCCATCCCATCCTCATAGACGATATTCTCCACCGGGCGCAGCAGCTTCTTCTGTCCCTGAATGATGTTGCTGAAGATACCGGAAAGGGTGGACTCGCTGGCGCAGATCAGGCTGGCTGCATCCAAAAGCGCCTCGTCAATCCGCTTTTCGGCAAAAGGTTTCACACTGAAAAGGGTGATATCCTTGGAGGTGAAAAGATCGGTGGCGCTGAGCACCACTGCGGAAACGTCGGACAGATCGTCCGCCGCCTCGTATCCGGCGATCATGGCGCCCTCCTTATGGAGCTTTTTGGACATCCTTCCCAGCGGCATACTGGCCGCAATCGAGGCAGTCAGCGGGGAACAGATGGCCGAGAGGGCCGCAAAGGCGGTGAGGGCTGCAAAGGGGTTGCGGTCCTCCGAAAGGAAATACCCCGCCAGCGCCACCGCCAGGGACGCGACCAGACAGATGGGCGCCAGAATGCGGGAAAGATTTTCACTGAAATCATGGGAATAAGCGGCATCCTCATAACCGGTGAGGTGCTGAGCCTTGACGCTGAACGCCACCGACGGATCGTCGATATCCAGCCCTCTGGTCAGCTCTCTGGCCAGGGCACCGTCCTCCAGCTTGCAGATGGCGTATTTGTCGTACTCTCCAAAGACGATACGGCTTCCCCGATCCACCCGGTTGATATACATCAGCCTGCCAACGTTGCTGAAAAACAGCGCCAGCGCCGGGATAAACAGATACAGATGAACCGAAGGGTCCATCACGTGCTTGGGCATGGCGGTCAGCACCGCCCCCTGCACCACCGACGCCACCGCCGAAAGGGAGGTCAGGCTGTCGGTATCCGGTTTGAAGGTGAACAGCGAGAGCAAGCCGCCCCCCACGATGGAGCTGTTGACCAGCACCGTTGTCAGAAGGATGGCCAGGTTCACCGCGATGAAGGTCAGCGGATGATACTCCGGATACAAAAACTCCGGCATAATCAGCATATGCACCTTGGCCATATGGAAGTAAAACAGAAGTGCAAAACAGAGCAGGGAAACCCCCATCCGCACCAAAATCCCGGTGCGGGTATGGCGGATCTCATCCCGCATCTGTTCGGCCGTCATGGCGCTCTCGCTTTCCTCTGACTCTTCCGGCAGCTCCTCCTCCTGGGTCAGGCGGCGGGCATTCAGCCGGCGGGAGGGAAATGGCGGTTTGTCTTCCGGTTGGGACGGTTCCGTCTGCTGCCGCAGCGGCGGTTGGGATTGCTCCACCGGAGCATCCGGCTCCTCCTCTGAACCCTCATCTAAACCGAAGTTCTTGTTGGCGAAGAAATCGTCGATTTTGGAACGGCGATGGTTGGTCAGCTCCCGCTCCTGCTGGTCGTCGATGGCGGCGCCAAGCGTCTGCTCCAAATCATCCCGCTCAAAGGACAGATCCTGCCGCGGTTTGGCGCTGGGCTTCGCCTCATCTTCCTGCTTCTCCTGTTTCGCCTGCTGCTGGGGAAATTCCAAATCGGGGATATGCAGCTCAAAATTCTTTTCAGATGCAGTGCGTCTGAACGATACCGGCTCCTCCACCGCAACCGTCGCAGGTGCGGCCGGGGCTGATGCCGGTGCCGGGGCCGAGGCGGGCTGCCGGGCGACTTCATCCGGCGCCGCGTGGGAAGCGCGGTGCGCAACCTGTTCGGTGGACGCCCTGTGTTTGATCTCCTGCTTCTCTACCGCATCGTAATCAAAAAGCACCGGTTTCTTCTGTTTGGTCGCCACCGACTGCCATAGCTGATCCCACTGTTCATCCTGGGACTGAGGTATTCCGGCACTGGAACGGTTGACCCGCTCCATCATCGGCTGCTGCCCCGGTACCGTCTCCTGTATCTCCGGGGCCGAGGGGATTTTTCCGGAAACTTCCGAACCTGTCTCAGACGAAGGATGCTCCACCGCCGGACGCTGTGCCGACGTGCCCCCTGCGCGTTTCCTTCGCTTGATTTCCAAAAGGATATCATCCTGATCAAAATTATTCATGATTCCTATCCAGCCTCCTTATCCCTTGGGGTTTCACCGCCACAGGCCATCGTTATTTTCCCTGCTTTCCGGTATATGGCGCAATGCCGGCCCGCTGCCGAGCCACCTCATACATCAAAATGCCTGCGGCCACCGAGGCGTTGAGGGAGGTGATCTTTCCGTTCATCGGCATCGATACCAGAAAATCGCACTGTTCCCGGATCAGACGGCCAACCCCTCTACCCTCGGAGCCGATGACCAGCGCCACCGCCCCCGTATAGTCCACCGAACACCAGTTCTGTCCATCCATATCCGCCGCATAAATCCAGACGCCCTTCTCTTTGAGCTGCTGGATGGTGCTCACCAGATTGGACACCCGCACCACCGGAAGGTATTCCACTGCTCCCGCCGAGGTCTTATACACCACCGGGGTCAAGCCGGCGCTGCGGCGTTTGGGCACGATAATGCCATGGGCCCCTGCTGCCTCCGCTGTACGGATCACAGCGCCAAGGTTGTGGGGATCCTCCAGCTCGTCGCAAATGATAAAAAAAGGTTTTTCATTTTTCGCTTCTGCTGTCTGAAACAGCTGTTCCAGCGTTGCATATTCATGGGCCGACGCCACCGCAATCACCCCCTGATGGGGGGAACCCTGGCTCATGGCGTCCAATTTTACAGCGCTGACCTCCTTGACCGGAATCCCTTGTTCCTTAGCCATGGCAATGATTTTAACGATGGAGCCTTTACCCTCTCCTTTTGCCACATTGATGCTTTCCAGTGTTCGCTCGTTGCGCAGCGCCTCCAACACAGCGTTGCGCCCGGTGATATACTCCGGATGCAGCTTGCCGTCGGAAGAAAATTCCTCATCCTCCTCCAGGGAGAGATTCTCCCGCTGGGACGGTTGCGCCATGCCGCCTCTTTTTCGCGGCTCCGCTTCTCTATCAAAGCGATCAAAGGGCCTGCCTGCGCTGCGGCCCTTTCGTTGTCTGTTTGTGCTGTCCACTTTTCTGTTGTCCTCCGTCCGGATTTTTCACAGCGGATGACGCCTGAGCGCATCCTGCAAAATCAGCGCGCGTACAGCTTCGGCTTTGGAAACCGGAAATCCGCCATATGGGCGCTTTGGATTTATTATAACATAACCCTTCTCATTTTGGAATGAAAAATGTCTTTTTTCCGCGTCATCCGGCGAAAAGCCAAAAACGCCGTCACTGTACCGCCAACAGCGCTACCACCGCCCCGGCGCTGGCTGCCAGCACAAAACGCACCCCAGATATCACCAGACGCACCACCAGTCTCGTGTGATAGCTGCGGTCCATCTCCCGCAGATAAGCGTCCGCCAGGTGGCTCAGCTGCACCGGTTCCGGCAACTGCACTTCCTTTAAAAACAGGATTGCCCGGTCAAAATATTTGCTGTTGGAATTTTTGACCTCAATCACATTTTTGTTGACCCCTTTGAGCATAATCGTTCCTCCCATTCCTTCCATCTGCCAAAATTTTCAGTGACAGCACACCCACCCATGGGTATCAGTCTCTCCCTGATAGCATCTGCGGTTATGGGAAAATTATACATTGGGCCAAAACAAACTGCCCGGCTTTGCCAAATGCAGGAACCGTATCCTTAGGCTGCATTTTTTTCGGGAAGCTCCCAGCGGCACAGCCGGTTCCCCGCTCCCGGACAGGCAGCAGCACAGAAGAGGGCTATACGCGGCGTATAATATTTTTGCACCATCTGCCCACCGGCTCGGGTGGAAAACTATGTGGAAACCGTGGAAATATTGTGTCTTCACCCTTTTCCACGGTTCGCCGAATATGGTGGAACTTTACCATATTCTTTGTCAACCATTTGTAAAATTTACCGACACTTCTCAAGTTTCGTCGGTTTTCGCCGGATCCCGGGAGGTCAAATACCAGATGGCCCGCTCGATGGAGGTGCGCACCTGCTCCGAAGGCTCCCCCTGTCCTGCACTGCGGTAATCATACAGCCTGCAAAAACCGCTGACATCTTCCTTGAGACTGTCCAGATACCTTTTGGTCAGCAAGGTGGTCGCCTCCAGAAAACCGGGCAGCGCCTTGGCCGACAGCTTCTCCGACGCACGCTGGCTCAGCAGCGCATAATGTTCCAGACAGAGCACCGGCTGCTTGGCGTACAGCTGGCGGAAGCTCTCCTCCTTCTCCCAAAGTCCCAGGGTGGTATCCACCATCCGGGAAAGAGCCCACTCAATTTTATCGCATACATAACAGGAGTGGGTCATCTCCTGCGCCTGCTGGCTGCGCCGGTCGATGGTTTTGCCAAACAGCCCCTGACGCTGTTGGGGATTCTTCTGTTCAAAAATCTCCTTTTTGAGATAATCCAGATGGCTTTCCAGCATCAGGGCAATGGACAGACGGTTGCGGCATCCCAGCATCTTCTTAAAATGCAGGGAACAAAATCCCGCCTTGTTGGTCTCGATACGGATATCCGGCTCCATCATGGCCGCCCCCATAATATATTCCACGCAGCGGCTTTCCAAGGTATCCCGCAGCCGGCAGATGGGACATCCATCCATCGGTTCAAACACTTCGCTGACAGGGATGGTATAGATTGAATCCTTCATAAAAAATTCCCCTTTCGGATCGGATTTGCGGCGCTTCCTATCCACCGCATCCTTCGCTGATTTTCCTACCCGGCGCTTTGAAACGGCGCGGCTTTTTCGGAATGCGGCAATGCTTTTGTTCATTATAACATGAAGCACAGGGAAGATGAATACCCAGGAGTGTCCCGACTCAAACAATCTCTCCTGTATCCTCAGCAAGAGATTGACCCTTTACCTTTTACTACTAAAAATGTTACAATAAGACCATCAAAACAGCAATCTTTCGCTGTATCCATCTAGGAAAGGAACGGTAATCCATGACCATGAGACCTGTTTTTAAGACCTCAGACCGGGGTATTGACAACACCGGAAAGGCACTGGTGACCCGGCAGCTGCAACAACTGATCGACGAAACCGCCGCGGCAGGCGGTATCCTGCTGCTGGAGGAAGGCACCTATCTCACCGCTTCCCTGTTTTTGGGCAGCCATATGGAGTTTCGCTTTGCCCAGGGCGCTACCCTGATGGGAACCACCGACGAAACCCAGTATCCCATCCTCCCCACCAGAGCCGCCGGCATCGAGATGGACTGGTATCCGGGAATCCTCAACTGCAACAACCAGACCGATGTGGTCATCAGCGGCCCCGGCGCCATCGATGGCCAGGGAGAATACTGGTGGAACAAATACTGGGGCGAGGATATGAAGGGCGGCTACCGCAAGGAGTACGACGCCAAAGGCCTTCGCTGGGCCTGCGATTACGACTGTATGCGGGTGCGCAACCTGGTGGTGATGGAATCGGATCACATCACCCTGAAAGATTTCACCTCCACCCGCTCCGGATTCTGGAATGTACATATCTGCTATTCCCATGATGTTCATATCGATGGCATCCGCATCGAGGCCTGTGGGCTGCACAGCCCCAGCACCGACGGCATCGACATCGATTCCTGCCATGATGTGCTGGTGGAAAACTGCGTCACCTCCTGCAACGACGACAGCATCTGCATCAAATCCGGCCGGGACGCCGACGGAATCCGGGTGGGACGCCCCTGCCATGACATTACCGTGCAAAACTGCACCATTCTGGCTGGATTCGGGGTCACCATCGGCAGCGAGGTTTCCGGCGGCGTATACAACGTCACCCTGAAAAACCTCAAATACCACGGCACCGACTGCGGTTTCCGCATCAAATCCTCCATCGCCAGAAAAGGATATATCCGGGATATCCTGGTGGACGGCCTGGAGATGGTCAACGTTAAATATCCTTTCCATCTGTTCCTCAACTGGAACCCCGCCTACAGCTACTGCGAGCTTCCCCAAGGCTATACCGGGGAGATCCCCCCGCACTGGAAAAAGCTGCTGGAGCGCTCCGGCGACGATGTCCCCAAAACCAAGGTCAGCAACATCACCATCCAAAACGTCCGGGCTGTGAACGAGCCGGACTATGACGGCATCAGCCGTGCATTCCATCTGGAAGGCTTTGCGGATATGCCCATGGAACACATCCATCTGAAAAACGTTTCTCTCTCCTGCAAGGAATACGGGGTCATCAACTATGTCAACGACATCGTTTTTGAACAGGTACAGGTTTCCGCTTCCGGCGCGCGGGATGAGAAAAACGATGATTACGACAACCGATGAGCACTCTGGTTACCGCCTCTGACATCGTATCCCTGCCTGTGTCTGGGCCGCTCTCGCTGGAGGATACCTTTTTCTGCGGTCAAAGCTTTCGCTGGTGCAGGCAGCCGGACGGGCGTTATGCAGGGATCATCGGGTCCACTGTGGTCTCCCTTTGGATGGAGGGCTCCACCCTGTATGCAGAGCGCCTGTCCTTGGATGAGCAGCCTTTGGACACGCTGTGCGATGACTATTTGGACCTGCACACCGACTATGAAGGCCTGCACGCGCTGTGCCAGTGTGACGAACTGCTGCGCCGGTCGGTCGATTTTGCCGGAGGGATCCGGATTCTGCGCCAGCAGCCCTGGGAAGCGCTGTGTACCTTTATCCTCAGCCAGAACAACAACATCAAGCGCATCACCGGGCTGGTGGAGCGGTTGTGTGAAAATTTCGGGGAGCCGGTATCCTGTAAGGACGGCAGCATCTGGTATACCTTTCCCACTGCCCAGCGGCTGGCCGAGCTGACCCCTGAACAGCTTGCCCCGGTGCGGTGCGGTTTTCGCGCCAAATATGTTTTGGACGCTGCACAAAAGGTGGCGTCGGGGGAGATCTCACTGCAGGCAATCTATCATCTGCCTACCCCAGAAGCGATGGAGACGCTGATGCAGATCCAAGGGGTAGGGCCCAAGGTGGCCCAGTGCGCCTTACTGTTTGGATGGTACAAGCTGGACTGCCTTCCCCGGGATGTTTGGATTGGGCGCGCCATGGATCGGTTTTTCCCCGACGGATTCCCTGCCCAGGTTTTGCCCATCGCCGGGGTGGCACAGCAGTATCTGTTCCACTATGTGCGGGCGCATCCGGAAATCTGTGACAAAAAGTAAGCCGGCCTTTTTTCATCAAGGTCGTTTTGGGTATGCCCTTGCAAAAATTCCAAAAGGGGCTATAATGAAATCGAAAAAGCAGAGTAGGAACCGCTACCAAAAGGCCGTCTGGACGGGGAGTTGTCAGGCTGCCGCAAAGAATCTTCTTTGGGTATCGCTTCCGCATCCCGCTGCTGCAAAAGAGTGGACATCCATCCCGGCACGCCCTGTTGGGCGCTGCCGGGGTATCTCTTGCTTCCTCTTTATGTAGCAAATTTTGACGTAAGGAGGAATGCTTTTTTGAGACAGTTTTTTCGTTCAATCGCGGATTCTTTCCGGCTCTCCGCCAAGGAGATGAAAAGGACCTCGTCCCTGGTGGGGGTGGCGATGCTGTGCGCCGTCAATGTGGTGATGGGACAGTTTTCCATTGAGCTCACCCCCACGCTGAAAATTGGGTTCGCCTTTCTGCCTGTGGGCGTATGCGGAATGCTGTACGGCCCTGTGCTCACCGGTCTGGCTGGCATTGCCAACGACCTGATCAAATTTTTCCTCAAGCCTTCCGGTCAATTTATGATCGGGTTCACCCTGATCGAGGGGTTACAGGGGGTGCTCTATGGCCTTTTCTTGTATAGACATAAGGTCTCTATACCAAGAGTATTCTTTACCCGGCTTTGTATCACCGTCTTTCTGAATCTTTGCCTGACCCCGCTGTTTCTTTACCTCTACTATGGACAGGGATTTATCGGTCTGGTGGCAGGGCGGCTGGTGAAAAACATCATCATGCTCCCCATCACCACCGCGGTACAGTTTGTGCTGCTGCGCACCATCAGCGAAATCCCCGCAGTAAAATCCATCCGTCTTAAAAACAGAGCGTAGAATTGTTTTGTTGCCGCCGCCCACTTTGCGCTGGGTTGGCGGCATTTTTTTGTTGCAAATGCCCCCAGAACAAGATACACTAAAGGTAACAAATTTGCATCCCTGCACCTGGTCCTGTTCGAACAACACCACTGCTCTACACAAAGGATGTCCAATATGTATTCGTATGATTTTATTCAGTGGCTCACCTTCTTTTATCTATACAGTTTCCTCGGTTGGTGTTTCGAATCGGCGGTGGTCTCCTTTAGCCAGCGTCAATGGGTCAACCGGGGATTCATGCGGGGACCTCTGCTGCCCCTGTATGGATTTGGCGCCATAACGGTGCTCTTTTCTACCCTGCCGGTACAGCAAAACCCTGTCCTGACCTTTTTATTGGGCTCCATCGCTGCCACCATACTGGAATATTTTACCGGTGTATGCATGGAAGCGCTGTTCCAGGTTCGGTACTGGGATTACAGTGGACAACGTTTTCAGTTTCAGGGTCACATCTGCCTGCGCTCCTCCATCGCCTGGGGTGTGTTGAGTTTATTTATGGTGAAAATTCATCATCCCATCGCCCAAGCGGTGGCTCTCCTTCCCCAGCAGCCGCTGACAGCAGTGATTTTGGGAATTACCATACTGGCTTCCATGGATCTTTCCGCCTCCCTGCGCACGGCGCTGGATCTCAAACAGTTGCTGGTTCATTCTCAAAAACTTCAGGAAGAGCTGGAAAACCTTCAGAGCAGGGCAGCGCAGCTGGAACAACGGTTGCAGCAGGAAAAACAGCTATTGGCAGAAAAACGTCAACTGCTGCTGCAAACGGTACAGTCTCTGACCCCGCAACAGATGGAACAACGGCTGCAAAAGGAGCGGGAAGCCTTTTTCCAGCGTTACCATCAGTTTATCCAGGAGCTGGAATCGGTCAAAGCGCGTCAGCAGCTGATTTCCCATCGCATCGGGGAAAAACTTACCCGGGACAAGGTGCGTATGCTGCTGCGAAATCCTTCCGCTTCCAGCCGTAAATATAAGGAGGCTTGGGAACGGCTGAAAAATCATCGCAAACAGGACAATACCTGATGATCTTCATCTGTTTTGATCTCCAATCTTTTCCGGTTTCCCCATCGGTTCAGAGAGCATTGTGTTTCTGTCGTTCTTTGGTAGCCAATTTGAGAAAAATATTGAGGGTCCCTTCCTGATCACAGGTAGCCAAAAATACCTGTTGCGGCTTTTTGACCCCCGCCTGACGCAGCTGTTCTTCCAGCCAGTGGCGATCATAACCTGCCCTGCGAAGATTGTCCTCCAAAATGATCCCATCCATAATCACGTTGGCCAGGATGGCCTCCTGGTCGGGAGCAAGATTGAGGTCTGAAGGGGTCACCGGACGATCGGTGGATTTGGGCAGAATACTGATCATCCCGTTGGGTTCCATCAGCGCTGTATCGATTTTGGACAGATCAAAATACCCGCTGGCCCGGCAGACCGATTCAAACTCATCCAGA
The DNA here is from genome assembly GCA_002305685.1 of Ruminococcaceae bacterium UBA1405. Lineage (GTDB taxonomy): Bacteria > Bacillota > Clostridia > Oscillospirales > Ruminococcaceae > UBA1405. The sequence continues at coordinate 23,238 of DBQB01000001.1, read as the reverse complement.
TCCAGCCGCACACGGGAAAAATTTTCGTGATAAAGTTTTCCCTTTTCCATCAGAATGACCGGATGCCCCACTACCCATTTGCGTATCTTGCGGGAACGGTCGGAGAGAAGCGCAACCCCCCAGGTAGCGATACCATATAAAATCATTGCAACAGCGTTTTGCGCCGCCTCCTCCCACTGGGTGGATACCGCCAGCTGGGCGGCAATCGAGCCCAACGTCACACTGTTGATATAATCGTACAGGCTTAGCTGAGAAATCTGACGGTAGCCAATCAGCCTGGTTAGACCAAACAGAATGAGAATTGATAAAAGGGTTGCACCCGTCACAAACATAAACTGCACAATGTCACCTCAAATACCCGTTTTTTATTACTATCTTCGCCCAATATTCCAATCTATATACCCTGGGCTTTTGTCGCCGGTTCCATCGCATTCTTTGCGTTTGCGATAGATTCCCGCCGCAGAGCGGTGCGGAAAATAAAAGTAAGGAAGGTGAAAGATTTATGTTTTACGCCATCGAGAAAATCACCCGGCGGGTGGAGGAACTGGAACAGCGCCGCTTCACCCAGCCCTCTCCGGTTGCACCCTTTCAGGCGATGGAAGGACAGCTGGAGCCGGATGAAATCTACCGGGAACTTCCCGGCAGCATCCAGGGAAAAACCATGACGCTGGGAGATTTCTTTCCCGGCAAGGACCGGTATCTCTGGCTGCAAAAGACCCTTACGATCCCTCAGGCCCGGGAAGGGTTTGAGATTGTGGGCCGGTTTGATTTCGGAAATACCGGCGGCGGTTTTAACAGCGGGTTTGAATCGCTGCTGTATCTGAATGGAACCCCTTACCAGGCGGTGGATACCTACCACTGGGACGTGCCGCTGCAGGCGTTCGCCGGTCAGCAGGTTACCATGACCTTCCTGCTGTGGACCGGCATGGGCGGCCAGGACGTGGAACAGGTCTTTTTCCATCAGCTGCGCCGGGCGGAGATCTGCTATCTGCACAAAGACTGTGACCGTCTGTACTATCTGTGCCGTGCCGCCGTGGAGACCGCCAAGATTCTGGATGAGGGGGATAACGACCGCATCTATCTGTTGGAGGCGCTGGAGCACGCCATGCTGCTGCTCAACTGGGACGCGGATGCCTTTTATGATACTGTGCCACAGGCGCTGGAATATCTGACAAAACGATTTGCCGCCCGCAAAACGGACAGTGAAGTCACCGTACATATGGTGGGACACACCCATATTGATGTTGCCTGGCTTTGGCGGCTTAAACACACCCGGGAGAAGGCGCAGCGTTCTTTTACCACAGCACTGCGGTTGATGGAGGAATTCCCTTCCTTTGTGTTTTTGCAGACCCAGCCCCAGCTGTACCGGTTTATCCAGCAGGACCGGCCGGATCTGTTCCAAAAAATCGCCCAAAAGGTATCCCAGGGGCAGTGGGAGACCGATGGGGGAATGTGGCTGGAAGCGGACTGCAACATCAGTTCAGGGGAATCCCTTACCCGGCAATTTCTCCACGGCATCCGGTTTTTCCAGCAGCAGTTCCAAAAAACCTGCCGTTATCTCTGGCTGCCCGATGTGTTCGGATACAGCTGGGCATTGCCCCAGATTCTAAAACAGTGTGGCATTGAAACCTTTATGACCACCAAAATCAGCTGGAACCAGTTTAACACCATGCCCAACGACCTGTTCTCCTGGCGCGGCATCGACGGCACCGAGGTGCTCACCTATTTTATCCAGGTTCCTCCGGAGGATCGTCCCATCGATGGGCGCTTCTCCACCTACAACGGCACCATGTCCCCCCGCACCGTGTTGGGCAGCTGGAAAAAGTTCCGCAACAAGGAGCTGAGCAAGGACGTGCTGATCGCCTACGGTTATGGGGACGGCGGCGGCGGTGTGACCCGGGATATGCTCAAGCTGGAACAGGCGATGGAGCAGATCCCCGGGCTTCCCAATCTGAAGCTGGGGAAAGCCGGAGATTTCTTTGCCTCCATCCACCGCTCGGCGGAGAACGCCGGCGACAACCTTCCCACCTGGGACGGCGAGCTGTATCTGGAATATCACCGGGGAACCTATACCACCCAGGCCAACAACAAAAAAATGGAACCGGTATCTGGAATTTAAGCTGGCGCAAACCGAATGGCTGGGCTCCCTCTGCGCCCTGTGCGGCCATCCCTATCCCCAAAAAGAGCTGTATGACGGATGGGAGACGGTGCTTCGCAACCAGTTCCACGATATCATCCCCGGTTCCTCCATCCACGAAGTATACGCCGATTCCGGCGAGGAATACCGGAAGACCAACCAGACGCTGGATACCGTCAGAGCCGGGCTTTTCGCTCAGCTCTCCAACGCCCAGCAAAACACTTATACCGCTTTCCATTTCGGCAGCTTCCCCCGCCGGGATCTGCTGCTGATCCCCGAGACACAGGAAGGGATTTTCACCGCCCTCAACCGGGATGGAAGCCGTACTCCCCTGGAAAGCCAGCGGGTGGATGGCGGTTATCTGGTGGATCTCTCTATGGACGCGGCATCCATGCAGACCCTCGCGTTTCAGCAGGCAGCCCATCCTCAGGCTCCCGCTCCCAGCAGCTTTTCCTATGACCCCGATTCCCGTACCCTGCAAACGCCCCATTATCGCATCCGTTGGGATGAAAACGGCCGGATGATTTCGGTGTATGACCTGGATTTCCAGCGGGAGGTTTTGGGCAAAAAAGGCGGCGGGCTGGAACTGTTTGAGGATAAACCCATGAACTACGACGCCTGGGATATCGATATCTATTACACCCAGAAAAGAGAGTCCCCGGTACTGGAAAGTGCGCCCCAGGTTCTGGAGGACGGCGCCCTTCAGATGGTGCTGGGCTTTACCTACCGCTACCATCACTCGGTGATCTCCCAGAAGGTGACCTTCTATCGGGACAGCCGCCGCATCGACTTTATCACCGATGTAGACTGGCAGGAAAGCCACCGGCTGCTCAAAGCGTCCTTTGATCTCAACATCCGTACCACAAAAGCCACCTACGACATCCAGTACGGCCATGTGGAACGGCCCAACCACTGGAACACCAGCTGGGATTACGCCCGCTTTGAGGTAGTGGGACACAAATGGGCGGATTTGTCGGAAAGCAACTACGGCGCGGCACTGCTCAGCGACTGCAAATACGGTTACAGCGCCAAGGACAGCACCTTGACCCTGTCGCTGCTGCGCAGCCCCAAACGTCCGGACCCCCAGGCAGACATGGGGAAACATCACTTTACCTATGCCCTGCTGCCCCACGAAGGCACGGTGGTACAAAGCGACGTCATCGCCCAGAGCGTATCCCTCAATCTGCCGCTTCAGTATTTTGAGGGCGCTTCCCTCCACAGCGGCAAGGCGCTGGTACATTTGGGGCATCCCGGCGTCTATCTGGATGCATGGAAGCAGGCGGAGGACGGAGATGGATTTGTGCTGCGCATCCACGAGTGTCTGGGGGGCAGTCTCAAGACGGTGCTCACCTCCGATTATCCCATCCGGAAGTATGCCCGCTGCAATCTTCTGGAAGAACCTCAGGAGCAGCCGGTATCGGGAGACAATATCCCTGTTTCCCTGCATCCCTTTGAGATTTGCAGCTATCGAATCTGGTTTTAACGCTGGTTTTTCTTCATTTGCAAAACAGATGTCCCGTGCGGGGCATCTGTTTTTTTGTATTTTGCAGCAGCAAACGGGGGAAAAGCGCAAAACATACGTAATGATAGGTAGAAGATCAAAACGGAGGGATTACAACATGAAGGATAAGGCGCTGGCCGCTCTGATCCGGAGCCAACCGGAAAAGGGACTTGAAATGGTATTGCAGCAGTATGGCGGGCTTTGCAACGGTATCCTGCGGCAGATGCTGGGAGAACGGCCCCAGGATATTGAGGAATGTCTGAGCACTGCCATCTGCCGCCTGTGGCAAACCATCGACCGGTTTGATCCGGAGAAAGGGAGCCTGAAAAGCTGGATTTGCCGCATTGTGAGAAACATTGCCGTTGACCAGCTGCGAAGAACCCAAACCTCCCCCCCTGCCGCTGGACGAGGACTGGCCGGACTATGGGGAGGATTTGACCGATCAGCTCCAGCAGCAGATGGACGGGAAGCTGATTCAGCAGGCCATCGACCAGATGGAACAGCCGGAGCGAACCATCTTCATCCGGCGCTATTACTACTGTGAGAAGGTCTCCTCCATCGCCAAAGCCCTCTCGATGACCGAGAAGGCGGTGGAACACCGGCTGGCACGAGGACGGCAAAAGTTAAAACAATATCTATTGGAACAGGGAGGATACCACCGGTAGAGACGGATGGAAACCCCAACCAAAATGCAAAGCAGAATCTAAGATAAAGGAGTGTACCATCGATGAACCAACACAGCGATTGGATGCAGCAGTATCAGGATTGTCATCCACCCTATCCCCAGACCCCTTTAACCTCTGAGCAGCAGCAGAAAATCTTATCCCGGGCTTTGGAAAAAGCCGGCATTGCCCACGCCCATACCCACGCCCCCGCTCCCTCACGGAAAAAATGTTGGAACACACGGTTTTGGGCGATAGCCGCCGTAATGCTGACCTTGGGAGGAATTTCGGTAATCGCGTCCGATACCTTCTCCCCTGCGCAAACCCTTTCCTATCTCTTTACGGATGTATCCCAGCAGCAGCTCACCGACCTGGGTATCTCCGGCTATGCCATCGGACAGAGCTGCCGCGCAGGGGATGTCACCATCACGCTGGATGGCGCCGTGGGGGATCGTCATATGGTTTATCTTCTGTTTACCGCCACCCTGGACCCGCAATATGTGATCCCTGCTCCCGCTGCCGGGGAGGAGGAAACCTATTTTTGGTTTGGGGCAAGCCATGTGAATCTGGAACAGTCCACTCTGGGCTATTATATCCAGCTGCTTTCCCAACGGGATCACACCCTTACCTTTTGCCTGGCGCTGAATACCGACAAAAACCTCCAAAACCAGACCATGACCCTTACACTGGGAGAGCTGAAGGTGGTGGATGGAGAGGACGGCAAACTGGTGGAGCAGGGACCCTGGACCTTTACCTTCCCACTTTCCTACGCCGACAATTCTATTGCTGTTCCCCTCTCCGGCATCGATACCCCAAAAGCGCTCTCCGACGGCGGACTTTCGATCAAAAACATCTGGATCTCTCCCTTCTCGGTACAGATCGGCTGTTCCCGCTCCCTGCGCTGCGTCTGGGACGACTCCCTGCTGGACACCTCTCCCCTCAACCAGGTGGAAATTACCCTGCATCTGGCGGACGGAACGGTGATTTCCGATCAGCAGCTTCTCTCCCAAAGCATTGCAAGCCGGTGGCTCAGCGTATCCCTCTCCAAAAGCTATGATACCCTCATTCCCATCGATTCCCTCATCGGGATTTCTGTGGGAGACCAGTTTATCCCTATCCCTTAAAAAAATTTCGTTCCTTTTTGCCTATTCCCTTACCCCCCTTTTTGGTCAAACGCTTTGGATAACGCTGCTGTCAGCCGGAAAACCGGCTGACAGCATTTTGCTGACAGCATTTTTATGTTTATTAAAAAACATCCGCGGTACTTCCATAAAATTCTTTTCTGTCGTTTGACAAACAGGGGCATTAAAGGTACAATAGGAAATGATAGTCACTTGCGCTCCCTGCGCTGTATTTCCCGCTTTTTGCGGGATAGAATGTGACAAATCTCCGCATAAAAATCGGCCCAAACTGCGATAAACTGCGGTTTGGTATATCTGCCAGTGATATAGGAACGTCCGTTTTGTGCAAACTATAGATAGAGGTGAATTTCATGGGACTCATGGAGAAAATATTCGGTTCCTACTCCCAGCGTGAGCTGAAACGGATCGAACCGATCCAAAAACAGGTTTTGGATCTGGAAGACCGTTTCAAGGCCATGAGCGACGAGGAACTTAAGGGCATGACCGCCCAACTCAAGGAAAGGCTCAAACAGGGTTATTCCCTGGATTCCATCCTTCCGGAAGCCTTTGCCACCTGCCGCGAGGCTGCCGACCGGGTTTTGGGGCTGCGCCCCTATCCGGTGCAGATCATCGGCGGTATTGTACTGCACCAGGGCCGAATCGCTGAGATGCGTACCGGCGAAGGAAAAACGCTGGTAGCCGCCCTTCCCAGCTACCTCAACGCCCTGACCGGCGAAGGGGTGCACGTGGTCACCGTCAACGAATACCTGGCCAAATACGGCAGCGAACAGATGGGTAAAATCTATCGTTTCCTGGGCCTGACGGTGGGACTGATTACCCACGATCTGGACAAGGCAGAGCGCCAGAAAGCGTACCGCTGCGATATCACCTATGGTACCAACAATGAATTCGGTTTTGATTACCTGCGGGACAACATGGTGGTTTACAAAACCGAACAGGTCCAGCGGGGCCATAACTTCTGCGTGGTGGACGAGGTGGACTCCATCCTCATCGATGAAGCCCGTACCCCTCTGATCATCTCCGGACAGGGAGACAAATCCACCGATATGTACACTCTGGCTGACCGTTTTGTCCGCACCCTGCGTATGGTAAAGGTGGCGGAGCTGGATTCCAAATCCGATACCGACAGCCAGTACAGCGAGGCCGACTACCTGGTGGACGAGAAAGCCCGCACCGCTACCCTGACCCCCAACGGCGTCAAGAAGGCGGAAAACTATTTCGGCATCGAAAACCTGACCGATCCGGACAATATGACCCTGAGCCATCACATCAACCAGGCCATCAAAGCCCACGGCACCATGCAGCGGGACGTGGATTATGTCATCAAGGACGATCAGGTGGTCATCGTGGATGAGCACACCGGACGACTGATGGATGGACGGCGTTACAACGAAGGCCTCCATCAGGCCATCGAGGCCAAGGAAGGGGTACAGGTGCAGAGAGAGTCCAAGACCCTGGCCACCATCACCTTCCAGAACTATTTCCGTATGTATAAAAAGCTCTCCGGTATGACCGGTACTGCTTTGACCGAGGAGGACGAGTTCCGGGAAATCTATAAGTTGGATGTCATCGAGATTCCCACCAACCGCCCTGTCATCCGTATCGATTATCCCGATGTGGTCTATAAAACCCAGAAAGCCAAATATGAAGCGGTGATCGAGCAGATCATCAAATGCCACGAAAAGGGCCAGCCGGTGCTGGTGGGTACCGTTTCGGTGGAAAAATCTGAGATGCTCAGCGGTATGCTCAAGCGCCGCGGCATCAAACACGAGGTGCTCAACGCCAAATACCACGAGAAGGAAGCGGAGATCGTAGCCCAGGCCGGTATGCCGGGGGCTGTAACCATCGCCACCAACATGGCCGGACGTGGTACCGATATTATGCTGGGCGGTAACGCCGAGTTTTTGGCCAAAGCCCAGATGCGCAAGGAAGGTATCCCGGAAGGGATCATTACCGAGGCCATCGGATATGCCGAGACCGACGACGAGGAGATTCTGGCTGCCAGAAAGCGCTTCATTGAACTCAACCAGAAGTATAAAGACCAGATTAAACCCGAGGCGGAGAAGGTTCGTCAGGCCGGCGGTCTGTTTATCATCGGCACCGAACGCCACGATGCCCGCCGTATCGATAACCAGCTGAGAGGCCGTGCCGGACGTCAGGGAGACCCGGGTGAATCCCGTTTCTATCTCTCGCTGGAGGACGACCTGATGCGTCTGTTCGGCGGTGAACGGATTCAGTCCATGATGAACAGCTTCGGGCTGGAGGACAATGTACCCATTGAAGCCCGTATGCTCTCCAACTCCATCGAATCCGCTCAGAAGAAGATGGAAGCCCGCAACTTTGGCATTCGTAAAAACGTTTTGCAGTATGACGACGTCATGAACCGGCAGAGAGAGATCATTTACAGCCAGCGTGCCAAGGTGCTCAACGGAGAAGATCTCTCTGAGTATATCTCCAACATGATCGACGAGTGCATCAACACAACGGTGGATACCTTCCTGGCCGATGATGAGGTCAAATATGAATGGAACTTCAACGGTCTGCGGGATCACTTTATGGGCTGGATTACCACCCCGGACGATCTGAAATATACCGCCGACGATCTGGAAAACCTGACCAAGGATAAGATCAAAGATCTGCTCAAGGAAAAAGCCCATACCCTTTACAGCGAAAAGGAAAAGAAATATGGCTCCAACATTATGCGTGAGCTGGAGCGGGTCATTCTGCTGCGCAACGTGGACACCCAGTGGATGGATCACATCGACGCCATGGATGAGCTGAAAAAAGGCATTGGCCTGCGTTCCTATGCGCAGAAAAATCCTGTGGTGGAGTATCGCTTTGAAGGCTTTGAGATGTTCGACCAGATGGTAGCCACCATCCGGGAGGATACCGTCAAGACATTGTTCCTGGTACAGCTCAAGCCCCAGGCAGCCGCCCGTACTTCTGCAAAAGCACCGGCAGCTCCCGCCTCCAACTCCCAGAGCCAGCCCGCACCGACCACCCCTGCGGAACAGTCTGAGGCACAGCAGCCTTCTCAGGCCGAAGGGAATCCTACTATGTCGGAGGCTTCTCAGCAGCCGGAGGATGAGCAGGAGCAGACCCCTGCCCCCACCTTTGCCATGCTACAGCGCCAGCAGGTGGCGAAACCCACGGCAACCAGCGGCGATTCCTCCCTCTCCCCCGCACGGCGCACCGTAAAGAAGATTGGGCGCAACGATCCCTGCCCCTGCGGCAGCGGCAAAAAATACAAAAAGTGCTGCGGCAGAAACAAACTGTAATCTACCAGCAAAAGCAAGAAGATCATCCATATGGCTTTTCAAAAGAGGCAGACACCAGTCTGTCTCTTTTTTCTTCCAATGGCAAAATACAATTCCATAGGTTTTAGATATTGCTCGTCAATTACTACATACAAAAAGGAAAATATTCGTAGAAAAATTGGGTTTTTCCCAAAAAAATCTGTGAAAATAAACCAATAAACATTCGGCAAGCGTTGCGAAAATAGATGAAATCATGTATAATGTAGTCTAAGTTTGGAATCGAATGGTCCAGAACACTTCCGATGACCGGCCATGGAAACGGTTGCTTTCTGGTATTCCCATGGGTTGCCCACCGGAAAATTCCGTATGTTGGAAATTTTCTTCTTACATATATTATTTCACTGAAAAGGAGAGACGTAAATGGAAGTACAGAATCATCTGAACCATATTCCGACCCCGTCTTCTGAGGAACAGGAATCTTCCAACCATGAGATTCATTATGAACTCATTGGGAAACGGGTCAGAGAATACCGCAAAAAACAAAAATTGACCCAGCAGGCCTTGGCGGAACAGGTTGGACTGGTGCCCTCCAACATCTCCCATATTGAGCGGGGAACCACCAAACTCAGCATCCAATCTTTGATCCGTATCGCCAATGCGCTGCACGTTTCCGCCGAGAGTCTCCTATGCGATAACTTGGAGCACGTCATCCAACCCTTTCATCAGGAAATCGCCGATATCATCGACGATTGTTCCCCCAAAGAAATCCGTATTTTGGAGGATATCCTGGTGGCCTCCAAAAAAATCATCCGCAGTCATGCTCAGGAGAAAGACTGATTGATATAAGAGATTTAAGGTGGGCGTTGGAACCCACCTTGTGTTTTTGGGCGTCCATCCAGGGTCTATCCAAGGCCCTGGATGGACGCCCCGTTTTTTGCTCCATAAAGATTGTGTAAAATCACTAAGATTTTCGGTATTTTTCCCGCCGTATGTGATCAAAATCGTAGAAAAAATCGGTGGAAATTCATAGAAAAAGGCAGAAACAAGCCAAAAATTACGTATTGGTAAATTTGACAAAACCTTTCGGGATGAATATAATAGCAAAAGCCGAACGTACTTCCTGCAACAACTTTCGATTATCTGCTCAGAACGAATCCCGTTCGGAACATATAAAAGGAGAAATGTATGAAACACGTTTTACAATCTGTTCTGCTGTTTGCAAACTTCCTGCGCAGCAGAACCTTTGCTGTGGGGATGCTCTTCGCAGCAATGACCTGCTTTGTATTCATCCTTTCCGAGCGCACCAATGCGGTTTATATCCGCGACGGTGAGGACATTGCCCTGCGCTTTACGGTGAAGGAGGAAGCGGAAGACATCCTCTCCGAATACGGCATTGTGACTATGGCCTACGATTCGGTGGATTTTTCCGGCTTCAGCGGCAAGGTAGGCGAGATCAGCATCACCCGCGCTTTCCCGGTACTGCTCACCGCAGACGGCGTCACCAGCAAATATATGCTCACCGAGGAGACCACCGTCGCCCAGCTGTTGGCGGACAACCAGATTACCCTGCAAGAACACGATCTGATCAACTTCTCTCTCTCCCATGTACTGGAGGAAAATGACCATATTACCATCCAACGGGTAGACTATATAGAGCGGGTGGAACAGGAAGCCATCCCCTATGAGACGGAGTATAAACAAACCTCCCTGCTGCGCACCGGTTATCAGCGGGTACTGACCAGCGGAGAGGACGGGCTCAAAGAATATGTTTACGTCCAGCGCACCATTGATGGTGTGGTGCATGAGGAAGTACTGGAAGAGGAGAACATCCTGGAACAACCGGTTACACAAGAAGTTTTACAGGGTGCTCCGGTGGCCATCTCCCCCCTGGATTTCGGTTACCAGATTCAAAACGGCGTCCCCACCCATTATAAAAAGGTGATCACCAACGCCGTCGCCACCGGGTACAGCGCTCGTTATGGGGCCGGTACCGCCAGCGGACGGCGCGCCGACGTGGGACACGTAGCGGTCAACCCCGACGTAATCCCCTACGGTTCCAAGCTCTACATTACCTCAGCCGACGGCAAGTTTATCTATGGCTACGCCATCGCCGCCGATACCGGAACCGGTCTGATGCAGGGCATTGTGGATGTGGACCTGTTCTACGACACCTACTATGAAAGCTGCCTCAACGGCAGAAGAATTGTAAATATCTATATTCTTGAATAGCCTTGGCAACATTCTGCTTAGGAGGAGAAACCGGTGGAAGATACGAAAATCAAAAGGATCAACCAGTTGGCGAAAAAATCCCGGGAACAAGGACTGACCCCCGAGGAAAAACAGGAACAGCAAACGCTTCGGCAGGAATACATTCATGCTTTTCGCCAGAGTATGATCGCCCAACTGGACAGCCTGGTGATTGTGGACGAAAAAGGGAACCGGCGCAAAGTAACCAAACGGCAAAATCTTTCCTAGCCTTTGGCTCCGCCCCGATCCTCCAAAATGTTGATACCCATCATAACAAACAACGTCCCCTGCTTGATAAGAAACCGCTTATCAAACAGGGGACGTTGTGATATCAGGAGGAAAAAGAGAATATTCGAGAGATCGAAAGAGGTATTCCACATCTTATCGTCAATCTGATCCCATTCATAGAAGGAGTATCCCATCGTCCAGTAGCCCCGCTGCATCTCCGGCAGCAGCGATATCGCCCACGGGATGGTGGCCTCGCCAAATCCGCCCGGATCCTGATCCCGGCAAGCGTTTAGCACCTGATACAGCTGCTGGGTATTGGTGGGCGCTTCCATCCCCACTGCAACCAGCCGATCCTTGCGCATCAGCGCTGCGCCCATGCCAATGCCTCCGGTACGGCCTCCCATGGCTTCATACGGTACCCCATCCACCTTTCCGTACTTCTGGGTTTCTTCTCCTGTCAGAGCCATAAAATCCTGACCGTATTGGGCCAGTACGTCGTCCAGCGCGGTCAAGCCCCCTGATTGAGCATATTTGTAAAGGTTACCGCATCGTAGGTAAAGACAAGGTCCGGCGCATCCCCCGCAGCCATTCACATATTCAGCTTTTCCAGCTCCTGGGAACGGGGGCAGGGTACAAACTCCACCGTCAGATTGTTGGGTTCTCCAAACTCTTGGCTGATCCAGTCAATCAGTTGGTTGTCGTTGACCGGAGCGTGTGCTGCAATCCACGGTCAAATACCTCCACCCGCAAAACACGGTGCTCCCCCGACGACGGACTGCTCTGCACCTGGCCATTGCCACTTCATTACCTTAACACCCGGACGATTTCTTTCCGTTTGTCGCCTAGCGTAAATCTGTCAGCAACCCCTTCCGTCAGCCAGATCTCAGCCTCATCAGTGACAAGCATCATATCAAAGTTCCCGTGTTCCCGCCAATATGTCTCGGCTTGTTCTGCGCCCATAACAAACAATGCCGTAGAAAGCGCATCGCATAAGCGCCCCTGTGGACCTATAATGGTAACCGCCTGCAAATCGGTATTTGCTGGATATCCGGTAGTCGGGTCAAGAATATGCCAATATATGTTGCCCGCCTGGTCCTCAAAATAGTTTTCGTAGCCGCCTGACGTGACCACTGCCGCATCGCTGATCTCCAATACGCCCAAATACTCCTCTTCCCATGGCGCACGAATGCCGACACGCCAGTCCGTTCCATCCGGGCGGGTACCAATGGTATGAATATTGCCGCCCAAACTGAGAATGGCAGATTCCACACCGTGCTCCCGAAGAATTTTCGCAGCCAAATCCGCCGCATAGCCTTTGCCTACGGCCCCCAGATCCAACTGCATCATATCTGGCACTGTGAGGATGCGTCCATCCAAAGTGATTCGCGTGTAGTCTATCAGGGGAAGGAGCTGCTCCAGGTCTTGCGATGAAGGCACCTGTTTTTGGCCCGTAGTAAATCCCCAGGCTGTCAGGATCGGGTAAATGGTGGGGTCAAGAGCGCCGCCGGTTTCTTCTGCCATTTCCAAAGCAAAGGAAACCAGTTCAGCCGTTTCTTCCGAAACAGAAACGGCCTGTCCACTGCTATGGTTTGCCCGGTAAATGTCGCTGTCCTCTTCCGTCACCGACCAGAGAGATTCCAGCTGCAAAAGCTGTTCTTTTACATCATCCAACGCCGTCTGTGATTCTCCGCCATAAGCAGTAAAGGTCATATAGGTATTCATGGCAAACAGCGTTTCATCTGCTCGAATCATTTCATCCCGCGTCTCCCAGCATCCGCTGAGCTGCAAAACGCAGAATGCAGAAAGGAGAGATACCGCTATTTTTTTATCCTTCATACACCAGCCTCCTCGCACCGGTGGATTTGGATTGGGCCATTTACACAGCGCAAAAGATGCTTGACGCTGCTAAAGCAATCCAGCCGCTGTCACGGTATCTTGTTTCCTGCCCGTTTTACCCCCCGTCCATGTCAAATCATCCAGTTGACCAGTATCCCAGCAGCAAGAGAAAAGAGCATGATAAAGGCAAGATACAGAAAGAACCTTTTCGCACCTAAAACGATCTTTAAGGCGCCGAGATTGGTAATCTTCGTCGCAGGCCCAGTCAGCATGAAGGAAGCAGCACTGCCCACGCTCATTCCTTCCCACAACCACTGCTGCAGCAAGGGAATGGTACCGCCGCCACAGGCATAGAGCGGGACCCCGATGGTAGCCGCCATCAAAACACCCCAAGCCTCATTCCCCCCGAACAGTCCAGTCATGATTTCGGCTGGTACATACCGCTGAAAAACAGCGGACAAGATAAGCCCAAGCAGAAAATACGGGGCGGTGGCTTTGATGTTCCTCCGCAGATTTTTGATGTACCGAAGCAGGATGTTTGGATCGGTATCTTTGTTTTTCGGTTCTTCAAAGCCGGAAAAATGAAAGAAAGATTTTCCCTTGTAAAACCAGCGGACACTTAAGCCTGCCACGATCCCGCATAAAAAACAGGACAGAATCCGAACCGCCAACACAGTGCTTCCCAATGCCGCACTGTATAGAATCAGCTGTGGATTGAGGAGGATCGAACTCATCATGAAGGCTGCCAGCCAATCATCCCGCACGCCGCTTTTGGAAAACGACGCTGCGATGGGGATGGTTCCATACATACACAGGGGGAAACGATTCCCAAAACGCTGGAGATACAAATGCCCAAGGGGCCAAATTTGCTTTGGCCAAGAGCGCGCATTATGTCGTGAATCTGCTTTTTCAGAAACACGGATACAGCAGATCCCACCGCCATACCCAAAACCCAATACCAGAAAATCTGGCGAAGCTGCACATCAAAGTAATACCATAGGTATATAGCCTCCCGCTGCAACATCTCCACCGTCAATCGCCTCCTCTCCCACAAGCCTCCGTATTTTATTTTGCGACGATTTCCTGATTGCCTGTTGACCAAACGTGTACCTCTTTTGCCGCCGATGGTATGCTTTGCGCCATGACGCCAATCAGGTGATAAGGCAACAAGGGTTTTTCCAATCAATCCAATTTTGCATACTCTTCACTGCTTACAGCTTCCAGCCATTCGTTGGCGGTCTCCTCACCGGGAACCTCCACAGCGATATGGGCAAACCAGCTGTCCTTTTTGGCGCCGTGCCAGTGCTGGACATTGGCCGGAATGGTAATCACCGTGCCGGGGGTCAGACTGACCGCCGCCTTGCCTTCCTCCTGATACCAGCCTTCCCCAGCGGTACAGATCAAAAGCTGGCCGCCGCCGGATTTCGCCCGATGAATATGCCAGTTGTTGCGGCAGCCGGGTTCAAAGGTCACATTGGCCAAAAACACCGGGCACTGGCCGGGCACCGTCAACGGGTTCAGGTAGGAATTGCCTACAAAATACTGGGCATAGGCCGTATTTGGCTGTCCGAGGCCAAAAGCATTCTGCTGGTCAAACATTTCTTTCTCCATGGTTTTCATATCAAATTGCTCCTCTTTGAGTAAATAAGCTGTTGCGGGATTGGGGGGATTGGCTTATCTGCGAAGATCGCTTCTTCGCTTGGTCCATCCAGTTTGTCAGGGCAGCAGACAGATCATCTCCCCCACTCCCTATTACGCCAAGCGCCTCTCTGACATCTGCTTTGGGGCACAGAGCGGCGATATCGCCCGCAAGATCTCCGGCAACACCCCCGCAATGGGAGTAAAACGGAAGGATGACCTTCCCCGACAAATCGTGTCTGGAGAGCCAGGAAGCCAGCGGCGGAGCAATCGTTCCACACCAGTTGGGGGAACCGACAAAAACAACCGCATACTGCTTCGGAGACCGGGCGTTGGGGAGAAGTCTGGGTTTATAGCCATTTCTGACCTCTCTTTGTACCTGCTCCAGCAACTCCGGAAACTCCACCGGATAAGGCTGCCACGGATAGATCTCGCTCCAATCCGCCCCTGTGATGGTCTGAATTGCTTTCGCAATCTGGTGTGTATTCCCCGAATAGGAGTAGGAAACAATCAAGGCATCCTTGAGCCTGCTCTTATCCAGATCAACGCTTGTATTCTTGTTCATGATTTCCATCCTTCGCCCGCTTTCTTCCTTGTGTCAAAGCGCCCCCAACAAATGTACCCTGCCCGCATGAAAGCAGGCCGGTACACAAGCCTTCTTTCCAAAGGATATACATGTTTGAACTGTTTCTCGCCACCGTGACTCCAATGACACCCCGGCTCCACCAGATATCCATTTTCAAAATCGGTCATCTCATTTTCTAAGCATCGATGTTCACCAGCTCATAGGTACGGCTCCCAAGGCCAATGGCCTGGGCGTGCTCCAGCGTATGCAGGCCGTTTCGGGATTCCATTCGCTGCACCAGCGAAGCGCCATCCTCCGCCTGGTAAACCAAATCCACGCAAGCCTGATCCAGCGCGACGGGGTCATAGGACGCCAGAATCCCGATGTCGTGCATATCCGGCTCAGCGGGGCTGCCGTCGCAGTCGCAATCCACCGACAGCCGGTTCATCACATTGATGTAGAGAATATTGCCGTCCAGTGCTTCCACCACCGATTTTCCCGCTTCCGCCATGGATTCCAGGAAAGCGTCCTGATCTCCGCCCCACATACTTCCCCCGGTGCCGCCGGAATGGATATGGGCTTTCCCCTCGGAAGAAGCAATGCCAATGGAGATGTTTTTGATGGCGCCGCCGAACCCGGCCATGGAATGGCCCTTAAAGTGGGAGAGAACCACAAAATAATCATAGTTGGCGAAATTGGCTCCCACATAGTTTTCGGTCAGGTTGGTTCCGCCGGTTACCGGAAGGGTCATGGAGCCGTTTTCGTCCATAATGTCCACATTGGCAATGGCGGTATAGCCATGATCCTCTGCCACCTGATAATGCATGGCGGTATTGGAGCGGGAGCCGCCGTAGGCGGTGTTGCACTCCACGATGGTGGGATTCTCAAAAGACTGTACCAGATCCCCGATCAGGTCCGTGCGAAGGTAGTTGCTGCCCGGTTCACCGGTGGAGAGCTTCACCGCAATATTACCCTGGGGATTGGCTTCCAGCGCCTCGTAAATAGCAAGCAAGCCCTCTGCGCTGATGTCCTCCGTCATATAAACCACCGGATCACCGTCAGAGATTGTTTCCTCACTTTCTGTCTCAGAGGACGGCGAAGGCTCGCTCATCTCCGACTGATTTGCTTCGCTGTGCTGCTGGGAACTGGACGGAGCCTGCGAATCAGGCACTGTTTCAGACTGCTCAGGCGGGTTCCCTGCTCCACAGCCTGTCAACACTCCTGTCAGAAAGGCCAAGGACATACAAATGCTGAAAAATTTCTTCATCGTTTTCGCGCCTCCTTATTTCTTTTTTTGACGGTTTCCCAGGTTCCTGAGCAGCCGTCCAATAGAATGGGTCAGGAAAATACAGGTTCCCATCATAGCGAGATAGTCGAGATAAAACAGCAACTTGGATTCTTCAAAATCCAGAAATACAAACTGGGTTTGTACCAGCATATAGGTTAGCAGATTTCGTCTTACAAAGACCGCTACGCCATATACGGCGATTGCCGCACGGACAAGAAACAGCACTGCACTGGCACTGCGGACACGGAAAGATTCCTTGACCCGGAATATTTTTCTTGCAAGACCGGTGAAAATCCCCCAATGAATGCCCAGATGCAGCGCCATCACTACAAATCCCCAATAAGAGGATGCCATATGCAGCAGTCGTGCCAGTGAGATCCCGCCATGAATGTTCAAAAAAGCAAACACATAATTGGAAAGCATGATTCCGCTGACCATCAGACAAACCATGGCAGCAAACACAGCCAGATCCAATATCAGCTGAAAGACGCGAAAAGGTGTCTGCTTTCCCCGCAACAGATTTTTGTACCAATTCCAGTTGAGAATGTGATGAACAATAAAGAGGACGAACATCCCTGCGCCTGCCCATTCATGGGCCACATCTCCCCAGAACTGGTACCCCATCAGGAAGAGCAGTGTCAGCGTCATCAGCACGTCGATGACAATTTTGAGTCGTGCTTTTGCTTTCACAGGGGTTGCCTCCTTCCTTTGCTTATCCGTTCAGGCCCAGGCTGTCCAGCCATGTGGTCACGCGGTTCTGTGCGTCTCCCAGTTCGCCTTCTGTGAGGTCCAGACCTTCCAGAATCGTCGCACCGGTGGCACTTTCCTCAATCCCCGAAAGACTTCTGCCAAAGCCGCCGCTGGCGCTGGTGTTAAAGGGGATCAGTGTCTTTCCGGTAAAATCATAGGACTCCAGGAAAGTATAGACGGCCATGGGTGCATCGTTCCACCAGTTGGGGTAACCCACAAAGATCGTATCGTAGCGATCCCAGTCTTCCACCTGGGCATTCAGTTCCGGACGGGCGTCCTCTCCCTGTTCCTGCTGGGCGACATCCAAAAGCGTATTGTAATCGTCGGTGTAAGGCGTGACGGTGGCAATCTCAAAGAGGTCAGCGCCGGTTTCCTGGGCGATGATCTCAGCCATCTGCTGGGTGTTGCCCGACCAGGAGAAGTAGGCCACCAGAGTTGCTCCCTCTTCTGTGGATTCTTCCGGTTGGGAAGAAAGCGTATCAGATACAGCCACTTCCGAGGATACGGGCGTTTGCGAAGGGGAAGCGTCAGATGCAGCCACTTCCGAGGATACGGGCGTTTGCGAAGGGATGGAAGAGGATTGTGCAGAAGAGACAGGCGGTTGGGAGCTGGCGTCTCCGCTGGAGGACGGATTTGCGCCGCTGCACGCAGCAAGGGAAAGCATCAGGGGCATTGCCAACAAAACAAGAAAGCGTTTTTTCATAAGGTTCATTCCTTTCATTTTTGTAAAGAGCAGCCGTTATATGATGTTTTTGGGCATATTCCTATGGAAACGCCATAGCTCTCGGCTGTATCAAAGAAGATGCAGCCATAGGCATAGGCGTCGCGTATGGCTTGTAGGACCGGAGCAGCACCGTAATGGTAAGAAAAATCCATACAGCCTATGCCGATTTCAGATACTTCCAGCTCTCTCAATTTTCGTGTTTTCATTGAACCGATCTCCCTGTTGACTTGCCATACCGGCATCGTTTTATGGGCGCAGTTCGTCTTTGTCAAATGAATGTTATTTCAGCCGGTTGCCCAGCTGATAGGCTTGCTGGGGATACGAGGAGTGCCTGGTCATGGAAGGCGTTGCGCAGCCATACCCCAAAACCATACCCATATCCTCCAGATGCAGATAGCGGACCAGGGTTTTGTAGTGGGCTTCCAGGGCGTCGAAGGTCCAGTCATCACTGTTCCACGCCACGGTCAGCAAGGCAGATTTCATATGCTTTCCATGAATGGAGCTGTTGAAGGCACAGAACCGATCCACCAGCGTTTTGAGCTGGGCGGACATCCCATAGTAATACAGCGGTGTGACAAACACCATCATATCCGCGTCCAGGATTTTGGCCCGAATGCCCTCCACCTCGTCTTTCTGGGAACAAGGGCCCTCATAGCCGCAGTGGATGCAGCCGGTACAGGGATGAATGTCGGCATGGGCCACGTCGATCATCTCAACGGTGTGGCCGGCTTGCTGTGCGCCTTGCCGAAAACATTCCGCCAGCAGGGCAGAAGAGCCCTGCCGATTGGGACTGCCCAGCAGCATAACGATTTTCATAAGTATGCCTCCTCGTATCATAAGTTTCCTTTTCCCGGTAGCGGGTTATATGCAGGGACAAGCTGGAAGCCAGCCCTTGCATCACGGAAATGTCCTTGTCCGTCAGTTCCAGCGCAGCAGCCTTAGCTGCGTTATCTACCGTGGGGTTGGCACACTGCGGCGTGAACCTGTCGGAAAAAAGATGACTGTCGCGGGGAACGGTGCGCAGAAACTTCCCCAGGACTTTTTCGAAATCCTCATACCATACGCATGGCCGCATCAAACACCAGGTGCAGCTGTTCCTGGGTCGGATTGCCGCCAAAGATTCCATTGCTGCCCCAAGGCCATACGCCCAGAGCGATTTCAGGCGTTCCCATCCGTTCGCTCATATCCATGTTTCTCTGTTCAGCATTTTAATCAATCGTTCTTCAACAGATCTTTACAGATATTCAGCGCGTTAAAAAGGCGCGGGATTCCCATATAGCCGCTGGCGTGAACCAGCGCGCAGACGATTTCCTCCTTGGTGTTTCCAACCTTCAAAGCACCTTCCACATGGCTTTTGACCTGAACCTCCGCTCCGCCCATGGCCGCCAGCAAGACCACGGTCAGAAGTTCTCTGGTTTTCCCGTCCAACCCGGTACGGGTGTTAAAGTCCCCAAAGCAAAGTTCCGTCAGAAAACGGGGAACCGCCTGTGCAAATTCGCCCGGCAGCCAGGTATAACGCTCCGCGATCCCGGACCCATAGATAGGGGTTTGTATCTCCAGGCCCTTGGCATACCGCTGCTCATCCGACGCAAGGGTTTTCTGTTCCGGCAAAGGCAGTGCAATATTGTTTGCAGAAAATACCTCGTTCATGGTACCGATAGCATTGAGCGTCCGGGGGAAGCCGATAAAGGGCGCGCACTGATATACCGCCTCACGAATTTCCACCGGGGTACATCCAGCGTTCAAACTGGCCTGTACATGGGCTTTCAGCTGGGGCAAAGCGCTGATAACGGTCAGTACGGTGACCGTTATCAGTTCCCGCATCCGGTTGTCCAAGCTGCCGGTATAACACACATCGCCAAAAATATAGCCTTGCAGGATCTGCATGAACCCGCCGTCCGTGCCCTCATTGCCTGCGGCATGAATATGGAACAGCTCCTGCGTTTTTTGTTGCGTTCGTTCTTTTCTATCCATAAGATTTTCCCCCTAATATGTGGTTCCCCTTTGCGTTTTCTCCCATTTTTCTGATGTGTTTGCGCCCCTTCTGATGGTCAGAACTGAGCTGCCCACCGTTTCAGTTTCTCTTGCGAAGCGCCTCGGCGCAGGATTTGTCCCTCCCGAATCACAGCGCCGGGACAGGAAGGAGCCAGATCCTTCGCTGTCCTCCCCAGACCGCTGCCGCCGGATGTGGCAAAGAGGATCATGGTTTTTCCTGTGAAATCGCGGCTCTCCAAAAAAGTTTGGATGATCCGGGGCGCCGTGTACCACCAGATGGGAAAGCCGAGGAAAATCCGGTCATAGGCTGTCAAATCCAAATTTCCATCCGCCAGTTCCGGGCGGGCAGAGGGATCCTTCATCTCCACGCTGCTGCGGGAACGCTGATCCTGCCAGTTCAGGTCCTTGCTTGTATAGGGAACTGCGGGTTTGATCTCATACAAATCCCCGCCACAAGCCGCAGCAAGGGAGAAGGCTGCTTTTGCCGTCACACCGCTTGCCGAGAAATAGGCTACCAAGGTTTTATTTTCCATATTGTTTTCCTCCTTTTAGGCTGCTGCAATGGTAATGGACCCGCTCATCTGGGCGACAAGCTCCTCGCCGGAAACAATCTGCCCCAATTCAAACAGGGATGGATTTTCGTTGTAATCTCCGTAAAACATAACCACATCGCCCCACGGGGCATAATAGGCCAGCGTTCCGGCGCCGCCCGACGCTATAGGTGTGTCAGAGGTATCCAACTCCTGGGGTGGGTAGAAAATCTTTTCGTTGGTGCTGTAATCCTCCACCGCAACGGTGAGAGGCAGCTGCTCCAAAAGGGATTGTGCCGCGGAGCTGTCATTGAGGGAATAGATCACCTGATTTTCGCCCCAGGCAACCGAAAGCTGCGTCCCTGCTGTTTTCTCTTCCCTTTCGGGCACAGAGGTATATCCCAGTTCTGCTACCCAGCTTTGAATATCGCCCTGAGAGGAAGAGGCCTCCTCCTCATAGCAGTCGAAAATGTTGTTGGAGATCGTGGCATTGGGAATCGCTTCGGTAATAATCTCCACGCTGTTGGACAAACCGCCGGTCCCATGGGAACAGAACAGGTATACCCGCTTGCCGGAAAGGTCATTTTCCTCCAGGAAAGTAAGCAGCGCCATGGGTACGCCATACCACCAGTTGGGATACCCCAGAAAAACGGTATCGTACTGCTCCAGATTCTCAACCTGTTCCTGCAGCACCGGTCTTGCCTGATCGCCCCGCTCCTGATTTGCCCGTGCAAGACATTCATCCCAATCGCTGGGGTAAGGTTCCGTTACCCGGATGGCAAACAAATCCCCTCCGGTTTCCTCCTGAACCCAACCCGCCAGCTCCTGCACGTTGCCGGGAGCGATCACACTGGGGGAAGCAACCGCGTCCACATCCTCGGCCAAAATCGCATTATCCGCCCAGGAAAAATAGGCCACAAGGATATTTTCACGATCAACTTCCTCATCCTGCCCTGACGAAGAAGCCTCTTCCAAAACGGAGATTTCCTGAGATGGCAAAGACTCCGACGAAGGTGCGGTATTGCTGCCCGGTTCATCCAAAAAATTCTCACAAGCTGCCAAGGAGATCGACAATACAGCGGCGAAAAAAATTGCGGTCATCTTTCTCATATTGGTTCCTCCTGCAATAAACAGTTTTGGCGCGAACTACCACGACCGTTGTTTGATTTTATTATAGGAACCCTCTTATAAAATGTCTAATACCTATCATTTATCTTTTTCCATACATAAAATGAATGGTTACTCAAGCGTTTCGACAAAAAAAGCGGCGTCAAGCCTTTTCGACCTGACGCCCGAATCACCGTGTTAACGCATCTGCATACGCATCATATTGATTTCCTGAATAAACAAGGAAGACGCTGGAGAAAACAGCTGGTTCTTCTTCCACACCAGTACGCTGTGGGTATCTCTTTCTGAAGCAATGGGGATAAACTTCAAATTGGGGCTGCTGCGTACAGCTACCGCACCATCCATACAGAACGCACAGCCCAACCCCTCTTCCACCAGCAGGGCTGCATTGGAAAGAAGATTAAACATCAAAGGAATCCGCAGTTCCTTTTCTTCTTTCCCGATCCAGTTGAGGATTACATCCCGCACCTGTTCCCGGATAGGCATGATGAGCGGATAGGGAGCGATATCCTCCGGTGTGATTAGCTCCTTTTCCGCCAGGGGATGATCACGCCGCAGCAAAATCCCCCAGGTTTCCTTTTGGGCAAGACGCAGATACTCATATTTCTGGATATCCACAGGCTCCATCAGCAGACCCACATCCGCAAGTCCCTTGTCCAACCTCTCCTTTACCTGATCTGCAATCTCGCTGTACAGCCGAAACTGCACCAGGGGATGTTTCTGAGAAAAATCGTGAATCAGTTTGGCCAGCGTCCGGCTGCCCACCGCTTCCGCCGCCCCAATATTGATGATCCCGCTGACAATATCGTTTTTCTCGGCAAAGCGTTGTTCCAGGCGATCTGCCAGCTCCACAATCTCTTCGGCCCGCTGGCGGAAAAACATTCCGTCATCGGTCAATGTCAGCCCTTTTTTCCCTCGAATAACCAATGTCGTGCCCAGTTCCTTTTCCAAATCCATCAACTGGCGGCTGAGGGTAGGCTGTGTTATATGGAGAACCTCTGCAGCTCGGGTCATATTTCCTTCTGCCGCTGTTGTTAAAAAATAACGCAGTGAGCGAAGCTCCATCGCTCATCACCTCCCGGATGTATTTGGTTCTAGTCTATCATGTGCATTGATGATCTGCAATATGGAGCCTTTTCCATAGGATATTTGCATTTTTCTTCAAAGCTGCGTGATGGTTTCAGCCACAAACCGCCGGTTTTTCTTTTGAGCCATTGGATGCGCCGGGACCCTTTCCCCATCGATCTCATCGTATCCAATCGTATCGCAGTTGCGGGGACCGCTATCGCCGATATCCTTCACACGGATCCCCCAGAAAGTACGGAACGCTTGGCCGTTTGGCGGTTCAATTTGTTCTCTTTTGGCCCAATTCGGTCCGCTTTGGGCAAACGTTTTCACGAAAAAGGTATCTTGGAGATGTATAAATAAACATTCCCTTGGCAGCCCAAAACCACGTCCCGGTTGTCCTATTTTTTAACCCATAAGCCCTCTTTTGGGGGTGACTGTCCACCATTTAACCCATGGGAAGCGGGTTAAAAGAGGCTTCGCCCGGTCAAATTGCGTCAAACCTTTTGAAAAGGAAAACCGTGTAAACGGCAAGTACTTTCCAG
>DBQB01000060.1 GCA_002305685.1 Ruminococcaceae bacterium UBA1405 | reverse complement strand
CTACTTGACAGGGAGCAGTTCAGCTTACGTGAAAGCGCACACCCTTTTTCTGTCTTTTCACAGCAATCGGCAAACCGGTTGCCTATGGAAACTTCGCTATCTTCCCAAAACACTGGGAACACATCTCTTCCAAAAATAACCGCCTCGGCCCAGTCGTACCAGCACCAGCCGTTCCAGCGCATCGTGGTATCCGCAAAGCCATTCCAGCTTATCCTGGGGCGGCGTTTCTGCGCCAAAACGCCAGGCGTTGACCCAGACGGCGATCTGGCTCATGGGCCGGTCCTCCCGCTCCAGCGGCAGACGGGCGTCTACCCTGGCGGCAAACTCGGTGAGGGTTTCCCCCGACTGGGGAGAAAGCTCCAGCAACCGCAGCTGCCGCAGCAGATCTTCATAAAGCAGTTCCAGCCATTGTGGGGAGGAAAGCCCCTTTCGCAGCATCCGCCGCATACGAAACCTTTCCCCGGGATACCGATATATGCCCAGGATTAACATTACTACAGCGGCTGCCGTAAACAGCAGCGCCAGCGCCCATATCCCATAGCGGCTGCCTTGGGACAGTTGTTCCGGTGGCTGGGTGAGGGAAGGAGATGGAAGTTCCTCCTCTTCTTCCTCCGTCCAATCCTCCACCGTGGGGGTGGCGTCAGGCCGGGCGGCATACTGCTGCACTGGGCTCCAGTTTAATGGATCCAGCGGTACCCAGCCGATGCCGTACAGATAGATTTCACTCCATGCGTGGCCAGTGGCGTTGGAGATATAGTACCAATCCTCCTGCAGTCCGGTATCCTCCTTCAAACCAAACCCGGTCACATACCGGGCAGGGATTCCAACGCATCGGGCCAGCACCGTCATGGCGGAGGCATAATAGGTGCAGTATCCCTCCTTGGTTTCCAAAAACCAATCCACAAAATCCCGGTCCTGAGGAGGAACCGAGGGGGTGAGGGTATAGATGCAGTTTTTCGACAGCCAGTCGGAGATGGCCGTTGCCTTCTGATAAGGGGTGGTCTCCCTGGCAGTGATCTCCTGGGCAATCTGACGTACCCGGTCCGGCAGAGACTGGGGCAGCTGTAAATACTGCTGCTGTATCTCCTCATAGGCTTTGTCCTTTTTGCCGGAGGCGGCCAGCCGCTCCAACAGCTCAATCTCCCGGTCCATTCCGGAGTCCCGCGGACGAAATACGCGTCCAGTCACCTCGTATCCGGCCCCTACCGCCTCCTGGGTAAATACCTCCCCCTGATCGTTAAAGTACACCGTCTGCTCCCAGTTTCCCCGAAAGGAGGTATCTATCAGCCGTCCGGGGGTAAAGATGGTGCAGTACCAATAATAAGAAGGGAAGATATCCAGCGTAACCTCCTTGGTCAGACGCAGATACAGCTCCCGAACCTTCTTGTCGGAAGGGATATCCAGCCCCATCACATCCTGACGCCGTCCGCTCCAAATTAGGCTTTCCAGACGAAACCGGCCGTTGTTGCGGGAATCGATCCAGCCGCTGCCGGTATAGGTATCCTGCACCGCGCCTTTGAGCAGAACCGGGTCCTCGGTTTTTACCGACATAATACGGTCGTCGGAGAGTTCCACCGGTCCGCCCAGACGGTCGGACAACGGCTGATACTGGACGGTGGAAAGGTTAAACTCCCAGTATCCCTGGGAATCCCCCATGGAAAACCGAAGCAAATCCCCAACATCCAGCACAAAATTGGTCAGCAGCGTGGACTGCCACTGGGATGTGTCCTCAGGCACCATCCAGAACGCGCCGCCCACACAGATCAGCGCCGCCGGCACGGCCAAAATCTGAACAGAGATGCGGGTCACCGCAGAAGGGCCGCTACGGCATAGATACCGGGCGTACACCCTGGGCAGCGTCACAATGCATCCCATCAGCGCGGTGGCGCTGACAAAGCTGAGGGCGCCTGCCTCGGCGCGCTGCTGGGAAAGCCAAAACAAAACCACGCCCATCATCCCCGCGGCACTCAGCAGGGTGACAAGATAGGAAAACAGCCTGCGCATCAAAAACAGCCAAACCCCGCAGCAAACCGTTCCCAACAAAAGCCAAATCCAAAGGACGCTGGGCTGAGACAAGGGCGGCTCCACCGCTGGGAAACCGGAAAGGCACCAGAGAGCATATTGGGAAACACTCTGTACAAAATCTTCCCAGCCTTGGGTTTTGGAAAATATCCACAGACCCAACGCCGCCGCTGCCAACCCTCCCGGCAGTGCCCACCACCGGCGGGAAAGAAGGGTTACCGCCGCCGTTCCCGCCAGAGAACAGAACAGTACCGTCCATCCGGAAACCTCCCGCAGCACCGGAAATGGGAGAGCCAGACAGAGTACCATCGTCATTCCAGCGCCCAACAGCCATGCGGACAGCGCATCCACGCCCAGTTCCAGCAGCGGCTGATGCTGCTCCAACCAGAGACGAATCCGGTTCATAACATCTCCCCCAATCTTGTTCCAATATCGCATCCCGGCTCCAATACAATATCCAAAACGCCATCGGGGACCTGGGGAAGTGTTTCGCCGTCCGCAGCGGCTGTGCGGATGAGAATCACATCCGCACCCCGGCGCAGCGCGCCGGCCATGGCGTCAAACAGAGGCGGGGCATCGGTGGTCAGCAGATAGACCGGCAATTTCCCCTCCCCCAAACGCCCGGAAAGCTCCTGCTCCAGCCGTGCCGGGGTGGTTCCTTCCCCCTCAAAGGGAAGCAGCGCCAACCAGCGCTGCAGGGCTGGAAAATCGTTTTGGGAGGCCGCCTCCATCACCGGGATGGAGGCGGAACCGGCGCAGAGACGCACCCCACTCTGGTGGGAGAGCGCCCACTGTATCAGCGTCGCCGCAGCGCAGCAGAGAAGATCCGAGGCCATCCGGCCCTGTTCTCCGTGAAAGGGCATGGTATCATCCATCACCAGCACACATTGCGGTCGGGCCTCCCGCTCATACCGCTTGGTGTACAGGGCATGATGCGCCGCCGATACCTTCCAGTGTATCTGGCGATCGGTATCTCCCGGCTGATAGCCCTTGAGCCCATAGAGGTCGTATCCGGAATCGGACTGTTGGGTAAGAGTTCCGCTGCTTTGCAGCCGTCTGGCCTGGCTTTTGGCGGAAAGGTTGAGAGGGTCCGCTTTGGGCAGCACCAGCAGCGTCCTGGGACGGTAATAGGGAAGGATGGTCATGGGAAAGCGGATATGGACCAGACCAAACATATCTTCCAGCTCCACCACCCCCATGCCGATCCCCACCTCGCCCCGCCACTGGCAGTAGATGGGCAGATCAAAGGAGATGGAGTCCATCGGCGCCAGATGAAAGGAAAGCACCTGGTCCTGCTGACGGCTGACAGCCTGAATGTGGACCTTCATCATGGTAAAGGGATAAAATTTTTCGTTGTGAATCTGCAAAGAAAGCCGGACGGTATCCCCTTTCACCGCCTCCTTACGGCTGATCTCCTGTAAAAACGCAAAGGAACAGACGGTATAGAGGATTACCCCCACGCAAAACAGCAGCAAAAACAGCTGGGCAAAAAAGATCAGAAAGCAAAGCCGCTCTCCGCTCAGCCACCCGGCCAACAGCATCCCGCCCATAGAAAGGGCATAGGGGATCCGAAGCCGGCGCATCCGACCGGGTTGTCGGGACCGTTCACCCTTTTTCCTCATAGCTTCTCCCCGCCAACCCCTGGTACCGGAACCTTGGAAAGCACCGATTGGAGAATCTGTCCGGCACTGTAATTTTTCATGCTGGCCTGGAGGTTCAGCCGGATACGGTGTGCCAATACCGGACCTGCCATGGCTTTCACATCCTCCGGCAGCACATACCCTCTGCCCTGAAGCATAGCCCTTGCCATGGAGGCTTCCATCAGGGCGATAGAACCGCGAGGGCTTACCCCCAGGGAGATATCCTCGCTCTGGCGGCTGGCCTGGGCGATCTGCACGATGTAGTTGAGGATGGCGGGGGCACATTTGATCTGGGAAAACTGTTCCCGCAGCCTCATAACGTCCTGAGCACTTCCCACCGGCTGCAGCTGACTGACCGGGATTCCCTCCCGGCGGCGGTTTAAGATCTCATATTCCTCCTCCCGGCTGGGATAACCCATGGAGATTTTCAGCAAGAAACGGTCCAGCTGGGCTTCCGGAAGGGGATAGGTTCCGGTGAGCTCCGACGGGTTTTGGGTGGCCAGCACCATAAAGGGTTCCGGCAGCGGATAGGTTTCCCCATCGATGGTCACCTGACGCTCCTGCATCACCTCCAGAAGGCTGGATTGGGTTTTGGGGCTGGTGCGGTTGATTTCATCTGCCAGCACCATCTGGGCCATCACCGCCCCGAAACGTACCTCCTTCTCCCCGGTGGCCAGATTGTAGGCGGTAAATCCGGTGACATCCGAGGGCAATACGTCGGGGGTAAACTGGATGCGCTTAAAGGTACAGCTGAGGGAACGGGCCAGCGCGGCGGCCAGGGTGGTTTTTCCCAGACCGGGCAGGTCTTCAATCAGTACATGGCCACCGCAGATGAGGGCGGTCAACAACATCTCTACCGCCGTATCCTTTCCCACCATCACCTTGGCAATATTTTTGCGCAGCGCGTCCAGAAAATCTGAGGCTGCCTGCATCTGTAAAGTGTTGGACTCCATCATCCATCCTCCTGATCTGCTTATCATGCTTTACGAAATGGCGGGGAATGCCAATCGTGGCATTCCCCGCCCCATGGATTCCTGTTATTTCAGTTTGACTGCCTGCATCTGGGCCTTGACGCAAAGCTCCGCCGCCTTAAAGGCGTGCTGTTGGGTCATAGCGTTTTCGGTGCGGTTGATACAATCCAGAATCAGCTGACCGAAGAAGGGATATCCCACCTGTCCGCTGACCTCAAAGTGATGCTCCCCTTTGTGATCCACCAGGAAAACATGATCCCCGGTACCGCTGGTGGCTACGTTGATGTATTTGCGCAGCTCAATATAGCCGTCGGTGCCAAGCAGTACGGTACGGCCGTCTCCCCAGGTGCCCAGACCGTCGGGGGTGAACCAGTCCACCCGGAAATACTGGGTAGCGCCGTTATCTCCCACCAGCATGGCGTCTCCGAAATCGTCCAGCTCGGGGTACTGAGGATGGTTGTAGTTGGCAATCTGGCTGCGAACCACCGTCGCGTCCTTGACGTCGGCATAGAACAGGAACTGTTCAATCTGATGGCTGCCGATATCACACAGAATGCCGCCATACTTCTCCTTCTGGAAAAACCACTGAGGACGGGTGGGGGCGTTTAAGCGATGGGGCCCAAGGCCCAGCACCTGCACCACCTTGCCGATGGCGCCCTGTTTTACCAGCTCTCCGGCATATACCGCCGCTTCCACGTGCAGCCGCTCGCTGTAATACACCATATATTTACGCCCGGTTTCACGCACTTTGGCCTTGGCGGTCTCCAGCTGTTCCAGGGTGGTGAGAGGGGCTTTGTCGGTAAAATAATCCTTACCTGCATCCATCACCCGGCATCCAAAGGCGCAGCGCTCCGAGGTAACCGCCGCAGCCGCCACCAGTTTAACCTCCGGGTCGCAGAGAATCTGATCCTCACTCTGTGCAGGGGTAGCCATGGGGAAGCGTTTGAGGAAATCCGCCACCTTTGCCGGATCGGGATCGTAGACCCATTTCAGCTGGGCTCCGGCCTCCAAAAGACCGTTGCACATACCAAAAATATGTCCGTGATCCAGATGGGCGGCAGCAAACACAAACTCTCCCGGTTTTACCACCAGATTTACCTTGCCTTTGGGCGCATAGTTCATTCCGTCTGCTTTTTGAAACGTCATACCCAATCCTTTCCGCCGTCTCGCGGCTGTTGCTTTGTTACAAGATAGAATTTCCCGCTTCCTTACGGCAGCGCGGGAAACAAGATGGTTGTTACGATTATGATACCATCCCCCGCTTTGCGGTGCAAGGGCAAAACTTTTCATTTGATATCGACTTCTTATGGTGATTTTGGAACAATTCTCATTTTTCCGGATTTCTTCCGTTCAAAGGTACTGTGCCACCCTCCCTCTGAGCAAAAACAAAGGGAGCGCAGCCCAATCTGCTGCGCTCCCAAAAAGGAGCAATGGCAATCAGTCAGTCCAGGGTAAAGACGCATTTGAGCATCGGCTGCGCTCCGGTCACAGGGTCCATCTCCATGACCATCACGTCTTTCATATACTCGTTCCATTTGTCCACGATAGGGCTTTCCGCCTGGGTTTTGGCGGCAAAGTCCACGCCTTTTTCACACTCGTAATATCCAAACAGCTCGTTTCCCACATTCCAGATGGTATAGTTGCAGATTCCCGCCGCTTTCAGCAGCTCTTTGAGCTCCGGCCAGATGTTGTCGTGACGGCGCTGATACTCTTCCAGCATTCCTTCCTTAACGGTTGCTTTCCATGCGTATTTTTCCATAAAAACCACCCTTTCCTTTTTTATTCAAGGTTTCTGTGTCCAGTTTAGAACTTTCCGGTTTCACGGTCAAGAGCTTTGCAAAAATTCCGGTATCTACATCCCCTGCGCCGGTTTTGGGTATCCCCAAAAGCAGCGTCGTCTTTCCCACCTGCGTTATTCCCGCCGATCCTGGATTTCCAAACGCTGTCCCAGCCACTGGCTCAGCTGAGAAAAGCCCTCCGGGGAAAAAGGGAAATGTTGCACCTGCTTTTGTTCGGTCAAAGCGCTGCAAAGAGGGGTATCCCACAGTTCCAAGGTAAACTCCTCTCCGGGGATGATGCGGAAATTTACCCCTTTGTAGCTGCCGCAAAAGGTGTTTTTGTTCTGATAAAAATTAAATTTGCGGATATCGGGGGTCATCTCCCCATCCCCTCTCTGCGATAGGAATTCGTCTGCATCATGCTTTGGATTTCGCCTTCAGCTCCTGGGCATCCATGGTAAAGGATTTGCTGGCATAATCATCAAAAATGCCGGTAAAATCAAAGGTGGCAAAATAATCCTCAGGTGTTTCCGCCCGGCGGATCAGCTGGAAACTGCCGTCCTCCTTGAGCAGAATCTCAGCGGAACGGAGTTTTCCATTGTAGTTGTAACCCATGGAGAAACCATGAGCGCCGGTATCGTGGATGACTACATAATCCCCGATCTCAATCTCCGGCAGCATCCGGTCGATGGCAAACTTGTCGTTGTTTTCACACAGACCGCCGGTGACGTCATATTTATGATCGCAGGGGGCGTTCTCCTTGCCCAGCACCGTGATATGGTGATACGCGCCATACATGGCCGGGCGCATCAGGTTGGCCGCGCAGGCATCCAGCCCCACATATTCTTTGTAGATATGTTTCTGATGGGTGACCTGAGCCACAAGGTGACCGTAAGGGGCGAGCATGAAACGGCCCAGCTCGGTATAGATGGCTACATCTCCCATGCCGGCGGGCACCAAAATTTCTTCAAAGGCTTTTTGCACCCCACGGCCGATCTCATAGATGTCGTTGGGCTGCTGCTCCGGGCGATAGGGAATTCCCACGCCGCCGGAAAGGTTGATAAAGGCGATATGTACACCGGTGGCGCGCTGCAATTCCACAGCGGTCTCAAAGAGGATTTTAGCCAGCACCGGGTAATACTCGTTGGCTACGGTATTGCTGGCAAGGAAGGCGTGAATGCCGAAATGTTTGGCGCCTCTCTCCTTGAGGATGCGGAATCCTTCCAGCAGCTGAGGTTTGGTAAAACCGTATTTGGCTTCTCCGGGGGTATCCATGATATCGTTGTTGATTTTAAAATCACCGCCGGGATTGTAACGGCAGCAGATGGTTTCCGGGATTCCGGCAATCTCATCCAGAAAATCAATATGGGTAAAATCGTCCAGATTGATGGTGGCGCCCAATTTGGCGGCCAGCGCAAAATCCTGACGAGGGGTTACGTTGGAGGAAAACATAATCTCTTTGCCGGTAAATCCGCAGGCGTCGGACATCAGCAGCTCGGTATAGGAGGAGCAGTCGGTACCGCAGCCTTCTTCCCTGAGAATTTTGAGGATATAAGGGTTGGGCGTGGCTTTGACTGCAAAGAATTCTTTGAACCCTTTGTTCCAGGAGAATGCTTCCTTAAGACGGCGGGCATTTTCCCGAATCCCTTTTTCATCATAAATATGAAAAGGGGTAGGATAAATCTTTGCGATTTCCCGGACCTGTTCCAGGGTGACAAATGGTTTCTTCTCCATATCATCCATCATTCCTTCACTGTTCATGATATTGGGTGGTTTTGCAGCGGATATTTCTTATATATACTAACGGATTTTGCATCTGTGTGCAAGGGCTTTTGCACAATTGGCAAAATTGGAAAAATGGTCTGCCGTCGCGATAAAAAGTACAGACGTTTGAACCCTCCTTTCCTTTGCCCAGTGGCTGGATCATCAGCGTTATATATTTTGGGAAAAATGTCCATTCTGCCATCGTAAAACCATCACTTTTGCCACATATTGATAAAAATATAACAGATACCTTCCTATCCGTTGACAAGGGATTTTAATTGTCTTACAATTAACTTGGCATCATAGGATATTGTTGTTTCCGGCAAAACCAAAGGCTTTTGTGAAAGTTTTTGAAACCGTTTTCCATCGGTTTCTTAAGCTTTGCTTGAAAAAAGACTTCGTTTGGGGTAAACTGTATCTGTATGGTCCATCCGTATCACCATGGCAAATGAAAAACAAATTGTAAGGAAAGGCTGGGTATTTACCATGAGCGCTCTGAACAAAGTAACCGTTGAAGATATCGATGTAAAAGGCAAGCGCGTACTGGTCCGCTGCGATTTTAACGTTCCGCTCAAGGACGGAAAAATCACCAACGACAACCGCATCACCGCCGCCCTCCCCACCATCAAGAAACTGATTGAAAATGGTGGAAAAGTGATCCTCTGCTCCCATCTGGGCAAACCCAAGAACGGTCCCGAGGAGAAATTCTCCCTGGCTCCCGTTGCGGTTCGTCTCTCCGAACTGCTGGGCAAAGAAGTAAAGTTCGCAGCAGATCCTGAAGTGGTAGGCCCCAACGCCAAAGCTGCTGTTGCCGCTATGAAGGACGGCGATGTGGTACTGCTGGAAAACACCCGTTTTAGAAAAGAAGAGACCAAAAACGACCCCGCTTTCAGCAAGGAGCTGGCTTCCCTGGCTGATGTCTACGTCAACGACGCCTTTGGTTCCGCCCACCGTGCCCACTGCTCCACCGCCGGCGTTACCGATTACATCAAGACCTCCGCAGTTGGCTATCTGATGAACAAAGAGATCGAATATCTGGGCAATGCCGTCAACGATCCGGTTCGTCCTTTTGTTGCCATTCTGGGCGGCGCTAAGGTTGCGGACAAGCTCAATGTAATCGACAATCTGCTCAACAAGGTTGACACCCTGATCATTGGCGGCGGTATGGCGTACACCTTCCTGGCTGCCGAGGGTTATGAAATCGGTAAATCCCTGGTAGACGACGAGAAAAAGGAATACTGCGCCAATATGCTCAAAAAGGCAAAGGAAAAGGGCGTTAAGCTGCTGCTTCCGGTCGATACCGTTGTCGCCGCCTCCTTCCCTGATCCCATTGACGCTCCCATTGAAGTAAAGGTGGTTGCCAGCAACGCCATCCCTGCGGATATGATGGGCCTGGATATCGGACCGGAGACTGTGAAACTGTTCTCCGAGGCTGTCAAGGCTGCTAAGACCGTTGTTTGGAATGGACCGATGGGCGTATTCGAGAATCCTGTTCTGGCTGCCGGCACCAAGGAAATCGCCAAGGCTATGTCCGAGACCGACGCTACCACCGTCATTGGCGGCGGCGATTCCGCAGCTGCTGTCATCGAGATGGGCTTTGCCGACAAGATGACCCACATCTCCACTGGCGGCGGCGCTTCTCTGGAATATCTGGAAGGCAAAGTGCTTCCCGGCATCGATTGCATCAACGATAAATAAGCAACTGTATGAGGAATGATTTTATGGTACCCCCACTTGGGGATGCCAGGGGACCCGCCAAATCTCTTTGCGCGGTTTCCCCGGATCATTCCTTTTCTATATGATAAAGATGGAGAAAAAAGAGTATGAAAAAGTCTGTTAGAAAAGCTGTAATCGCCGGCAACTGGAAGATGAACAAAAACCGTGCAGAGGCAAAAAACCTGATTGAGGAGCTCAAACCCCTGGTAGCGGATGCCGGCTGCGACGTGATCATCTGTGTCCCCTACACCAACCTGGAGACCGCGCTGGAGCTGACAAAGGGCACCAACATCAAGGTGGGCGCTGAGAACTGCCACTGGGCCAAGAGCGGCGCCTTCACCGGTGAGATTTCCGCCGAGATGCTCACCGAGATGGGGGTGGAGTATGTAATCATCGGCCACTCTGAGCGCCGTCAGTATTTTGGAGAAACCGACGCCACCGTCAACAAACGGGTGCGCGCCGCGCTGGACGCCGGACTTAAGGTGATTCTCTGTGTCGGCGAACTGCTGGAGCAGCGGGAACTGGGCATCACTGAAGAGATCTGCGCGATGCAGACCAAGGTTGCCCTTGGCGGCGTCACCGAACAGGAACTGAAAAACATCATCATCGCCTATGAGCCGGTTTGGGCCATTGGCACCGGCAAGACCGCAACCAGCGATCAGGCCGATGAGGTAAACGGCTATATCCGTTCGGTGGTGGCAAAGCTGTATGGCGATGCAGCTGCCGAGGCAATGACCATCCAGTACGGCGGTTCGATGAACGCCAAAAACGCAGAGGAACTGCTGAGCAAAGAGCACGTGGACGGCGGTCTTATCGGCGGCGCTTCCCTGAAGGCTCCCGATTTTGCAGCCATTGTCTCTGCGGCCTCCAAATAATCCCAGATCTTGAATAGAAGGAGCATACACGATGAAAAAACCCGTTGCTTTGATCATCATGGATGGCTTTGGCATCAACAACAGCGATTACGGCAATGCTATCCATGCTGCAAAAACCCCCAATATCGATCGGTTGTTTTCTGAAAACCCTTACACCCAGATTGGCGCTTCCGGTATGGACGTGGGGCTTCCCGATGGCCAGATGGGCAATTCCGAGGTGGGTCACACCAACATCGGCGCCGGACGGATTGTCTATCAGGAGCTGACCCGTATCACCAAATCCATCAAGGACGGCGACTTCTTCTCCAACCCGGAGCTGCTGGGAGCGGTGGAAAACTGCAAAGCCAACCATTCCGCTCTGCATATTATGGGACTGATGTCCAATGGCGGTGTTCACAGCCATAACGAGCACATCTACGGTGTGGTGGAACTGGCCAAGCGTGCCGGTTTGGAAAAGGTGTATCTGCACTGCTTTATGGATGGCCGTGACGTTCCACCCTCTTCCGGCATTGATTTTATCAAGGAAACGATGGATAAGTGCAAGGAAATCGGGGTAGGCACCATCGCCACCGTGATGGGCCGGTACTATGCCATGGACCGTGACAACCGCTGGGATCGCGTTGAAAAAGCCTATGCTGCCATGGTATACGGGGAAGGAGAACAAGCGGATTGCCCCGTATGCGCCATGAAGAATTCCTATGACGCCGGGGTAACCGATGAGTTTGTGGTTCCCACCGTCTGTGACAAGGAAGGCACCATCCAATCGGGAGATTCGGTGGTATTCTGCAACTTCCGCCCCGACCGGGCCAGAGAGATCACCAGAACGCTGGTGGACGACGACTTTACCGGGTTTGAGAGAAGAAATGGCCGGTTCCCGCTGTAT
Source organism: Ruminococcaceae bacterium UBA1405 (assembly GCA_002305685.1). Taxonomy (GTDB): domain Bacteria; phylum Bacillota; class Clostridia; order Oscillospirales; family Ruminococcaceae; genus UBA1405. Next base: position 7,308 of record DBQB01000060.1, on the reverse strand, counting down.
TTTGTCTGCATGACCCAGTATGACGCCACCATGCCCAATGTACACGTGGCCTTTAAGCCCCAGTCGCTGCACAACACCTTCGGTGCATACATTGCCGAGAAGGGACTGACCCAGCTGCGCATTGCCGAAACCGAGAAGTATGCTCATGTTACCTTCTTCTTTAACGGCGGTGTAGAGGCTCCCTGTGTCAACGAGGATCGTGCGCTGATCGCTTCCCCCAAGGTTGCTACCTATGACCTTAAGCCGGAGATGAGCGCCTACGAGGTCACCGATGAGGTGCTGCGGCGCATTGCCAGCGATAAATACGATGTGATTATCCTCAACTTTGCCAACTGTGACATGGTAGGTCACACCGGTGTGATGGAAGCCGCCATCAAGGCTGTGGAAGCGGTAGACACCTGCCTGGGCAAGGTGGTGGACGCCATCATCGCAAAGGGCGGCGTTGCCATGATTACCGCGGATCACGGCAATGCCGATCAGATGTGCGAGAAGGACGGATCTCCCTTCACCGCTCATACCACCAATCCGGTTCCGTTTGTGGTGGTTGGATATCCCTGCACGCTGCGGGAAGGCGGCAAACTGGCAGATATCGCTCCTACCATGCTTCAGGTTCTGGGACTGCCCCAGCCTGCGGAGATGGACGGCGTCTCCCTGATCGGATAAACGGTCTGCCCTGTTGTTTTTGGGAGAGCAACCAATCGGTTGCTCTCCTTTTTTTGTCGGTCAAAAACCGATCAGCATTTTGCCCCTCTGCGAAGATCATTTCATGGAGACCTGCCGGTTTTCAGATACCGGTTATTTTTCGGGATGTATAAAAAATACCGGGGAAATCCAGCCGTGATTCCCCCGGTATTTACATACATTTCGTTAACAGGAAGGCGGCGTGTCCTCCTCATATAGCAGCCGAAGGTCGTTGAGATCCTCCTCGGCAATCAGATCTCCTGATTCCATAGCCGCCAAAAACTCTGCGGGAAGGTCATCCTCCTCCAACGGGATTTTGCCTTCATAGAATTCAAGTTCTCGGAACGAATGGTAGGGCTGAAGATCATAATAGGAATCAAAGGTATCGCTCACAGTGTTTTCATCCTTTCTCTTGCAGATCTGCATCGTAGGCGAAGCATACATAGTTTGTCCCGCCTATATCCAAACATACAAGCAAGCCTTAATTTTCCCACCGCTGCGGCTAAAGGCGGCAACGAGAAAGGATCCTCAAAAAAACAAAATTTTTTCTGATTTTTTTGAAAAAAGGTATTGACTTTAGGCACTTTTTGGAATATAATAATCGAGCAGTTTCGGTTAAGAGAGCTGAAACAAAATAAGTAAAATATGAATTGACCAAATGGAGATGTCGCCTAGTTGGTCGAGGGCGCGCGACTGGAAATCGCGTAACCGTCAAAAACGGTTCGAGAGTTCGAATCTCTCCATCTCCGCCAGAAAGCCTATCTGAGCAGCCGCTCAGATAGGCTTTTGCTTTTTTATCGATCCATTTTCATACATCTTTTCACTTTACTCGCTGCTCACAGCATCGACTCTTGCCCGTTGCCCAACATCCGGCAAACCGAAATGCCGTTAAAACAAATCCTGAACAAGGCCAACGTATCTGTTAAAACTGCACCCCACTTGTTAGACAGTATGGGTATACTGAATCACAAGCGGGGTGCAGTGCATTTATTGACGCAGGGTTCTTTTGTCGTTCAAGATTGTTTTAGGATAGGTATAGTGCAGACACATAGCCCACACCATTGCCAAAGGCGATCTTATACCATCCGTCCAGCACATCCAACACATTTACGCTCATGCCTCCGGACAGGACGCCAATCGTGCTATAGCTGGTGCCAGGGCCGCTGCGCACATTCAGCGCATAGCAGGTTACCGTCATTTTCTTAGAGGTTCCCGTCGTTTGATTTGAGGTTCCCTCCACCTTCTTGAGATAACCAGCGGAGCAATAGGCGGTCTTGCCGTTATAGGTAAACTTCAGCCAGCCATTCTCCAGGGAACCGGTGAGAATGGTACCTTCAGACAGAGTACCGATCTTGTCATAGTTGGTGCCAGGGCCGCTGCGCACGTTCAGTGCATAACAGTTCACCATCAGCCGGTTCGGTTCATCCTTTACCTTCTCAAGGTAATCACCAGAACAGTAGGCAGTCTTGTTGTTATAGGTAAACTTCAGCCAGCCGTTCTCCAGGGAACCGGTCAGGACGGCGCCTTGGGACACGATACCGATCTTGTCATAGTTTGTACCTGGGCCGCTGCGCACATTCAGCGTGTAGCAGCTAACCATGTAGAAATCCTTTGTTTCCGTTTCCGTTGCGGTTGCAGTTTCAGGCTTCTTCACCGAGATGGAGGGCAATGCCGCATCAGCATCATCGGCATGATTCGGCTTGACAAACAATGGCCCAGTCTCAGATTCGTCATCGTCATCGTCATCATCGTCGTCATAATTATAATCATTGTCGTCGTCATCAGAATTATAATCATTGTCATTGTCATTGCCATCATCGTCATAATCCGGCTGTTCGGACGGTGACTCAGAATCGCCGATGGTAACGGATTGGCCGGCATTCAGTTTGGAGCCATTGACGATAATGTCTGTTCCCGAATCGTTCTGAACCGTTGTCCCAGAGACGAGTTCGGACAGCTCCAGCCCTTCCTCCGCTTGTTGAATCGTCACGGTATCGCCTTGCTGCGGGTCTGCCTTCTGGATAAGCTCCAGCAGCTCCTCGTTGTTGGTGGCAAAAGCATAGACGGGTTTCTCACCATCCGCAGTGGTAATTGTAGCCTGAGCCTGAACCCCATCATAAGTTGCTGCGGCCTCGGTTTTGTCCGCTGCGGCAAAAAGTTTCTCAACCGTCTCCTGGCCAAAACCATACAGACCACTGTCGATGGCCATATTGACGGTTCCTGCGCTTCCCTCCGCTACGTTATCGTAGAGATAGAGGGTATTCATCACACAGTTGTCCAGCTGGACTGAGAGTTGCTGCTGGGAATCTGGGAGGAAGCCTACATCCCACCCGGCGTTCTGTCCATAACCTCCAATCTCGTTGGGTGCCAATTTCTCATCCAGGAGATAGCCGTTGGTGAGTATGAGCGCATCGGCGGTGCAGTTTTCCAGTGTCACATCCGAACAGTTGTTCAGCTTGATATAGCCGGCTTGGCCATTCTCCATCAGCTCCATGGTGGCGCCGGAAATGGTAATCGGTTCCTCAACATCTGTCAGCGTGAGCGAGGCGAAGGTTTGGTTTTGAAGGCTGTCAATGGTCGTTCCCGACTGATCACCCACAATCACAGGCTTCAGGTTCTTCTGCGTCCCCTCCAGAGTAACCTCTGCAGAGGGCGAATTGAGCAGCAAGATTCCATAACAGTCAGTGGAATCATTTGCGGACTCCTTAAACACTATATCCGTCAGTGTCACTTGAGCCGGCACATTGACTGCTTCGTGATAGTAATACATCTCACCGTTCTTTATCAAGGGAAAACTGCCAACTTGATCGGGCCCACCCGTATCAACGGGTCCGTTGCTGGAATCGACAAAGCCGAAACCATTGTAAATCAAAACGTTTTCCATCTGAACGATAGGCGTGCCGATCGCACCCTCCTCCACAAAGACCGTCGCCATGTCGATCCTAACGTCCTTCACATTCGTATTGCCAACACAGAACTGCCCGCCATAAAAACCTGCAGCGGTGGAGAGGACATCGATTTCAGTGTACTCTCCACCTCCCACTATGGTAAGATTACCGTAGTTGATAACGGTATGCTACCGCCCAGCAGAAGATGGATTAACATTATATTCCCTTTGCAGACTGATGGAACCTGTAACTTTCATTGTTCCATAATTCAGGATCATCGCATAATTTTTGAGATACTCCTCATAATCGATATCTCCACCGCTCTGAGCATCAGAATTCACTTCTTCGTTTTGAATTGTTCCTTGTCCCGTAATCTCCAAGGTTCCGTCCGGCTCCACCAGGAAGTAAGGGTTATGACGAGACGTCACACCACTATGCTCATTTCCCACCCTGACACCTACCAACTCCAGATGGAGCGTCTTGCCATTTCCAATGGTTATTGTCAGTCTGTTTTCGTCCTGTCGTGTAGTCAAAAGGTTTGCTTCAATCCTGACATACAGCTCGTTTGTGCTTTCAAGCTTATCGTTTACCCACTGGGCAAACGCGCCAAAAGCAGTAACTTCAAGGTATGTATTAGTATCAAACCCACCTTGAAAATCACCTTGATCGTAACCTGTATAGACATATGGGTTATCCTTCGAACCTTTCTCACTCGCCCAGACAGTAGGCATCAGCTGCAGGGTTAGGGTCAACGCCAAGCACAAGGTCAATGCAAGGCGCAGCCAATTTCGTTTCATTTGAACCATCCTTTCTATTTTTAATCACGCCCAAGCAGCGTGATTTATGAACGTATTCCAATAAAACCATACAAATTATTCTATCACCAGAGTTTGTTGTACGCAAGTGACCTGTTCCCAATTTTTCTAACTTTTTTGACCGGACAAGGGCGAAACGCTCTGGCTCTCCATTGGGGGAATGGTCCACGATTTCCTCGACAAACGGTACAAAATACCGGTGGAAGATAGGTTTCTGCAAATGGACAACAGATACACCACGTCATCGAAACAAGCTTGGCCGCAAACAATCTATGGATAGGCCTATGCTGAAAACTGCGCATGGCAACACGCCCAAAGAACGGACAAATAATAAAGAAAGCTATCCAACATTGAGTAGAACAAACCTCACAATGCCGCTGACGAATGAACAGCGCACCAAAGAAAAATCGACAAGCCCATGACGGTGCTTGTCGATTTTTAACTAACCCGGTCCGTTTCAATCGGCTGGACGCGGGCCGCTCATTTAGATAAAAAAAGCCTGGAACGCGATTCGGCTCCAGGCCCTCGCCTGATGGCAAATGACCCTGACTACGATACAAGCAAATTCTCTTGGGCATTAGGGAGTTCATGTTGCGCCAAGGGGGTTCACCCCAATACCGTGTGACCTCAGTTCAAAAGATAGGCGGCTGGTCATCCTCATAAGCTTCCAGCTTGAATACCACAGGGCGGACGCCATCGTTGCAACAGGCGATATGCACCAGATCATGTCCGAACACTTTTCCGCCGCCGGCAAGAGTAGTTGCCTGGAGACAAATTGCCTGCCAAGCCATGGCACAAAATCCCTCCGGGCATTCGTTGCCAAACGGGCCGCCGGTCAGGAATACATCGCCTTCTTTCATTATTTCACAGGGACCAAAATTGGGGATGGTGATATACTCCGCAGCAAGGTCGGCATAAAACTCCCGCTTCAGTACAGTGATCTTACATTTTTTCACAAAATCACGCTCCTTAAAAATCGACTCCTTAGGGGCCATGACGTCTTCAAGGAGAATTATGTTATCAGCATAACATAAAAAGCTGGATTCGTCCATAGATTCAGATGAGAATCCCATAGGTCGCTAAACCTGTAGGCTCTATACTCTTTTTTTGCGGTCAGTCGTAATTTCATGTCCAGTCTAAAACTCAAAAGTTATCCGACCGTCCCGGTGGATGGTCATGGTGTCGATAACTCTAAGCCAGAGCCGATCATCGAACTGCGTAAGGAGGGCTGCCGGGCTGAGGGCCTTTTTTATCGTCTGGGTTTTGCTGGAAAACTTTATTGCTCATTTGGTTTGCTCCTCACCTTTATAAAACTGTTGCCACTGTGTGGTGCCTGCACTACATCCGAATTCTGAACATAATCAAAATTTCAAAAACAAAGTTAAGGATGCATATCTTCGGGCGAAAATTCCCAGCCTTGCGTAATGATAGGTAATGCATCCGTAATAACCTCAAATAATGCCTGACCTCCAACAACAGCAAAATGGATGAGTTTTGAAAATGGATATATATCTTGCGATTCTTTTGCAATCTCTCTTGCATAAGCAGAATTTTCTACTACAAAAAATGTCCAATCAGATACATCGAAAGCTTTCGTTTTATCTATGACTTCATTCAAAGTACAAAGCGCTGCAAGTTCAAGCCTATTCCGATAGGCATATACCATCCCTGGAAACTGGACGCATATTTTCTTCTTATAGTCATTACTTATGAGAAGTAGGTGAAGTCCATCCTCATCATCAACGGCCTTGCATATAAAGTATTTACGTTCTAAATCACAGTTTGGTACCCATGCCTTCCAGTTACTCTCTAACCTTTCCTTGCTTTTCATCTTTTCTCACCTCACATTAGTATCATCAGTATCTTCAAAATTACTACCCTGTTCTGCACACTACAAAAACTTCTGTACCATCCACGCAAGGCCATATCCTAGGAGGATACATATTCCAATGATCCCCCATACGGCAGCAGCAATTATATTTCCACCCATCAGGAAGCCTGAATCCGTACATAAGGAAACTCCCGCAAATATAAGTGTAATGATAAAGGCGTATAACGGGATATGCTGCAAAACCTTTCGCTTGGTTCTACATCCAATCAGCAGCTGAACGAGAAATGAGATTAGAACTGGCAGACCGAAATATACCAGAATATCCATATTTCTTTCACCTCACTGAGCATCATCGAAATCAGTAATCTAATAAGATAGGCGCCTGATGTTCCTCGGCAAACCGCATGGCCTGCCAGAACATGGAGAAAGCGAACTTGGCCAGGGATTGGGTGTCATACTGGGTGTGTTCCGGGATGTCCGCCTTGCTGTACTGTCCATCTGAGTCTATGGCTCCGTCTACTGGGTATCCCTCCGTATCCACCCAATCAAGGATGGTATCCTCATCGGCCTGCCACGCCAGCTGGTTCAGCTTCTCCAGCTCCTTCCGCAGTCCGCCTACCGTGCCGATGGCGGCGGTGTTATCGGTAGGCAGCGGGGCCTGGAAAAAGAAGGCATCCGCCAGAGGCAGCCACCAGGTAGCCCCACGGAACAGAGACCACACCCGCTCCTCGTCCGATGCAAGACGGGCAATCAGGGGATGCTCCCCGAAGTCCCAGTCCTTCTCTACCGTGGGCGGCACCGGTTCCCCGTAGACATAACAAGCGGCCACCAGCAGCATGGCGCCAAAGGCGTCCCAGTCCGGCTTATCGGTGTAGTAGGGTTTTTCGTTGTCCTCCGGCCAGGGGGTGAAGGGTGACTGGTCCGGCTGGGAAATGGCGCTCAAGATCTGATCCCGCCAGTTCTCCACCGCCGCCTGGACCTCAGCCGGGGACAGTTCCTCCTCGTTGTCAGCAGGTTCTCCATCCGGCGTGATCCGGTTAAAGGCGTATCCGTTTTCCTCCGCCCACTGCTGAACAACAGTTTTCCAGTTGTG